>JAGXFZ010000064.1 GCA_024637055.1 Gracilibacter sp.
AAATGAACGAGTTGGTAAACTTCTTCATCAGCTAAAAACAGCCTAGTAATTTTCCTAATAAAAGCCTTGTAGTACTAAGGCTTATTTGTCTATACCCTAAAATCGGGGAAGTTAAGAAACAACGAAGTATTAACATAAATTCTTAGGTATATTTTAAACCCTATACAAAAAGGGAGTATCGCTAGTTACTTAAAAAGTAGTTTTGCGACACTCCCTTATCAATTATTTATATATCCCGACGCCACTGTAACCTCACTTTTTATATGGTGAAATATTCTACTTAGAAGTTGTTCATATTTTTCTCCGACGGCTGCAAAATCCATATTAGGAACATAGTATTGTTCAAGAACATCATGTTCTTCTTTTGCTTTACGAATATTGTTAATTCCTTGATTTATTAACCCTTCTAACATCTCAGAATCTTTAAGTATCTCTTCTTTATAACTAGCAAGGATCCCTATATTCATATACTGATTAAGGTTGATTATCTGGTAATTATTCTGTTGATAATATGGGCTGGATGTTATAGCCATGTTTATATTTTTAATAATCACTGAACCTATCTTAGTTGGAATTAGAGGGGTATGATAAATTTCTACATCCATACCTTTTTCCATAGCCTTATCTGCGATTTTTCTCATGAGTGTTGATTTCCCTGTTCCCATTAAACCTTCAAGATAATATACTCTATCTACATCTTGGAGAATAGAGTCTGTAAAATCAATATGACCTCCAGGAGTATAGGCACTCGAGAATAAGTGTCTCTCAGATCCTAGGCTTTCACATGTCTCTGGTAGATATGTATGATCTAAAAGCATCTTCTCAAGTATCAATACTGCTTTATTCACCGGTAAGAAATTCATACTATGACTATGCATTGCTATAATATTCTCTGCAACAGACCTTGCAGCTTTAAAAAAACCATACGCTCTTGTAAAAAGCCTGCTAACTTCTTTAGTTGAGGCGATAATCTTTTCTCGATTAACTTCCATTCCTTCTGTATACCAATATTCTCCTAGATTGATTATCTCATCAAGTCCACCAGGATATTTCGGATCAACAATGTGAGGTGCCGTCCCATCTACCATGACAATACCAGCATCTAGTACAGCTATCCCATCCAAGGAATTGTTGTCTGATGAACAATAGTGGAGTTCCAAATCATAACCTAATTCAAGTAACTTATTAGCTACTTTTTTCATCAACGTAGATTTTCCTACTCCAGGACCACCTTTAATTACAAATATTCTTCTGGTTCCTTTCTCTAGAAGATAACGATAATAGGAAAAGAAGCCTTCAGAGGTATTTCCTCCTGGAAAAACTTTTTTGACTCTACTATTCATTTTCTACACTCCTTAAGTACTCAGGTTATTGGTTCACATTCTAGTGTATTTATCTTAAGTGCTTAAGGTGCATAGATAACCAATCTTATGCTTAATAATTTGTTATACTTTATCCCATAATCTATTGTTGTTCGACTTTTTTCATGTAAATATACATGTTAATTACCATTATTATAATACTCTTACGTATTGCATTAATATTATTATCATCATATAATTTCTATAGATAGATTTATTATACTACTGGAGGGTTATTCAGTGGATTTACGTAAAGTATTCGACTGCATGATTTCAGTTTCTGAACTGGGACGTGGTCAGGCATCAAAGGTAATTCAAGCTATTGAAGAAGATGGCAATCCCTATATTGTAGTTAAGAATAATAAGCCTCAGGCTGTTATTATCTCTATAAATGATTATGTTGAATTAATGCGTGCCAAAGACATGTTGAACAATAACTCTAAGCCTCCACAGAAACTATATCAAAATGATTTTATACCTTCGAAAAGTAATTCTCTTACAGAAGATGAGATGAGCATTTTTCTTAATAATGAAGAAAATGATTGAGGATTGTAAAGAAAGTTTTAATTTTTGTATGGACTTTTTAGTAGTTGTTATTTAAAATGTATCTTGCAGAGTATCCTACGGTTTACGCTTAGGATTGTAGTATAGTAGTGTTTTGTTTATATACCATATTTTATAGGGTTAGTATGGAAGGATGGTAGTATATGGGATTATTTGGCGTTAATATTACTAGCTATCCTGTACGCGATAGCTTTTTTTTGTATGGAAAAATATATTTTATTCATTAACCCTAAGTCTCCTTTAACCAATTATTAACTTCAAAAATTTCCTGAAAGGGCTGATACTAACTTGATCTGGGATAGAGAACATGAATGTATGTCTCGAAGCGAACTAAATCAACTGCAATTAGATAGGCTTAAGTGGACTATCCAAAGAGTATATACCAAAGTCCCTCATTATCGTTCAAAGTTTGAAAGCTGTGGAGTTACTCCTGAAAGTATTAAATCTCTTAGAGATCTCCGTAAATTGCCTTTTACCACCAAAGATGACCTGAGGGACAATTATCCCTTTGGACTTTTTACCGTTCCAAATAGAGATCTGGTTAGGGTACATGCCTCTTCCGGGACTACTGGCCGTCCCGTAGTGGTAGGGTATACACAGAATGATTTGAATACCTGGACAAATCTTACGGCTAGGATGGTTAGCTTAGCTGGCGTTACCGCCGATGATGTTGCTCAAATCGCCTTCAACTATGGATTATTTACGGGTGGCTTCGGGCTCCATTACGGTCTGGAAAAAGCTGGTGCCTTAGTTGTTCCTGTTTCAGGTGGCAATACTGAACGCCAGCTCATGCTCATGCAAGATTTTGGCACTACAGCACTCATATCTACCCCTAGCTATGCTCTTTATATAGCTGAGGTTGCTGAGAATATGGGTATTAACCTTTCTTCCCTTAAGCTTCGATTAGGACTTTTTGGAGGAGAACCTTGGACTGAAGAAATGCGCAGAGAAATAGAAACAAGGTTAAATGTCATAGCAACAGATAATTATGGACTCAGTGAAGTAATGGGACCAGGTGTCGCTGGAGAATGTCTTTATCAGAATGGTCATCATATCGCTGAAGATCACTTCCTCGTAGAAACGATTGATCCGAAAACAGGTGAAGTCCTCGAACCTGGTGAAGAAGGTGAACTTGTATTTACATCCCTTACCAAAGAAGCTTTCCCTGTCATTCGTTTCCGCACTAAAGATATTTCTCGTGTTAATCAAGATAAATGTGCTTGCGGTCGGACAACTGCCAGAATGAAAAAAGTAACTGGTCGAACCGATGATATGTTGATTATTCGAGGAGTCAACGTCTTCCCCTCTCAGGTTGAAAGTGTCGTCATGGGGATTGAGGGGATAGGGCCCTATTATCAAATCAATGTATATCGTAAAGGCTACTTGGACGAACTAGAAGTTGTTGTAGAACTTGTATCTCCAGATGTGCTTGAGCCATATTCTAAATTAGAAGACCTTGAGCGTAATATCCAACACAAACTTTATTCGGTACTCTCTATAAATGCTCGCATCAAGATAGTACAACCAGGAAGTCTAGAACGTACAACAGGTAAAGCCAAAAGGGTGTTCGATCATCGCAAATGATATTGTTACTATGTCCAACAACAAACACGATTTCCACAGTTCAAGTTTTGTCCCAAATATTACCGCGAAATAATTGGGATTTTCCTTGAACTGCTTTATTTGTTCAAATATAATTAGCTAGATGTCTAAATTAATAAGCCTCAATGGTAGCTAAAGTTTTTACCCACAAGTAGATAAGTCTATTATGTGGGCCCTTATATATTCAATAAGCCGATTAAAGAGAGGAATGGAGCAAAAGATGAAGAAACTGCTAACAGGTAACGAGGCTATTGCCCGTGGAGCCTGGGAAGCCGGAGTTGTAGTTTGTACTGCTTATCCCGGTACACCTAGTACCCAAATAACTGAACATGCCGCAGAGTATGATGAAATGTATGCTGAGTGGTCCCCAAATGAAAAAGTTGCTTTGGAAGTAGGTAGCGGAGCAGCTATTGCCGGCGGGAGAGCTATGGTCGCCATGAAACATGTGGGTGTGAATGTAGCAGCCGATCCTTTATTTACTCTAGCTTATACTGGCATCAATGGAGGCTTACTTCTAGTCGCAGCTGATGATCCAGGTATGCATAGTTCCCAAAACGAACAAGATAGTCGTCACTTCGGCAGAGCTGCCAAGATTCCAATACTTGAACCGGCAGACAGTCAAGAAGCAAAAGATTTTACTAAACTTGCTTTTGGTCTGAGTGAAAGTTTCGATACGCCAGTAATGCTTAGGGTTACTACTAGGATAGCACATGCCCAAACAGTGGTTGAGCTTGCAGACCGACAGGAAGTCGGTTTGAAGAAATACGAAAAGAACGCTACTAAATATGTTATGATACCGGCTTATGCTCGTCGCCGCCATGTTATAGTGGAAGCTAGATTGGATCAATTACAAGAATACTCCGAAACTGCCTCTTTGAATCGGATAGAGTGGAATGATACAAAAATCGGAGTTATAACCAGTGGAGTTACCTACCAGTATGTAAAAGAAACAATGAAAGACGCCTCTATTCTAAAACTGGGGATGACTTTTCCTTTGCCCCGCAAGCTGATTGCAGAATTTGCTGAGCAAGTTGATAAACTCTATGTTATTGAAGAATTAGAACCATTTATTGAGGATTATATTAAATCTTGGGGTATAGAAGTTCATGGCAAAGATACCTTCTCTGTTATCGGAGAAATCTTACCTGAGACTATCTTAGAAAGAATGGGCATGCCTCCCGCTAAAAATATAGATAATAGTGAAGTGGCCACTGCTCTTCCTACTCGCCCACCTGTGCTGTGTCCAGGCTGTCCCCATAGAGGACTTTTCTACGTGCTCAGTAAGCTTAAAACAACAGTCGCCGGAGATATCGGATGTTATACATTAGGCAGTCTTGCACCACTTAACGCCATGGATACCACCATCTGTATGGGAGCTAGTATAGGTAATGCGATTGGTATGGAAAAAGCGAGGGGTAAAGAATTCGCTCGTAATCTAGTAGCGGTAATAGGTGATTCTACTTTTATTCATTCTGGAATAACCGGACTTATAGATGTTGTTTACAACAAAGCAACCACAACTACGATAATACTTGATAACCGTACAACAGGTATGACCGGTCATCAAGAAAATCCAACGACAGGCTTTACGTTAAAAGGTGAACCCATCAAGGAACTCAATCTAGAACTGTTAGTTAAGGCTGTTGGTGTGGAAAGAGTTGTCGTGGTGGATCCGTTTGACCTCGATAAATTGGAAAAGGTTCTTAAAGAAGAAATGGCTGCAGAAGAGCCTTCTGTAATTATTACCAGACGCATCTGTGCTTTAATCGATAAGGTTTCAGATAAAACGCCTTTTATAGTCTCTCAAGCAGCTTGCTCAGGGTGTATGCGCTGTATGAAACTTGCTTGTCCTTGTATTATCAAGGAAGGAAAGAAAGTCAGAATAAATACTGCACAATGTGTGGGATGTGGATTATGCGTCACGGTTTGTCCTAGTGAAGCAATCAAGAAAGAAGGTGGGGCAAATGTCTGATATTACTAATATCTTAATAGTTGGAGTCGGAGGACAGGGGACTATCCTCGCCAGTAAAGTACTGGCCGGCGTAGTCCAGAAAAAAGGATATGAAGTAAAAATAGCAGAAATACACGGTATGTCTCAACGCGGAGGTAGTGTGTTTACCCAAGTCAGATACGGAAAAAATATAGCTTCTCCTACTATACCTCATGGCGAAGCCGATATCCTTCTTGCTTTTGAGAAGCTTGAAGCTTTACGCTGGCTCTCTTATCTCAAGCAGAACGGTATTATATTGGTTAATGATCAAAGGATTGATCCTATGCCGGTTATTATGGGCGCAGCAGAATACCCATCTGACGCCATGGATGTCATAAAGAGTAAACTTCAGGACGTTTCGGTTATTGATGGCGTAAGTGAAGCCACAAAGGCTGGAAATATCAAAACCGTGAATATGGTTCTTTTGGGGTCCTTATCAAAGGTCTTAGGATTTGAAGAAGAGGTATGGATTGAAGTAATGAAGGAAACGATTCCTCCAAAGTTTCTTGACGTGAACATCAAAGCCTTCCAAGCCGGGCGTAATTAAAACACAGGGTTCAAGAGGTGTCTCAAATTTGATTTGAGACACCTCTTTCTTTTAGGTACAGAGTTCTATTTTAGTAATTGCTTTAAGCGAACATGTGTTTGCTTTTTGATCCTCTTTCTGCTATTATTATTGCGGTGATGATTTTATGAATACTATGGAAAAGTTGGCTATCCTCACTGAAGGAGCCAAGTATGATGTTTCTTGTTCCTCAAGTGGGGTGAATAAAAAGAATAATGGTGGCTTAGGTAATGCTAAGTCTTTTGGAATATGCCATTCTTGGTCTGCTGACGGTAGATGCGTTTCTCTCTTGAAAATTCTCCTTACTAATTACTGTATATATAATTGCAGCTATTGCGTTAACAGGAATCATAATGATATCCCTAGAGCAAGTTTTACCGCCAAGGAAGTAGCAGACATAACCATTCAGTTTTATAGGCGTAACTATATTGAGGGTCTATTCTTAAGTTCAGCTATAGAGCACAGTCCCAACCATACCATGGAAAAAATTTGGCAAACTCTAGATATTCTTAGAAATGAGTACCATTTTCACGGATATATTCATGTAAAGATCATTCCTGGTGCTGATCCAAGAATTATTCATAAAACAGGCCTACTAGCAGATAGGGTGAGTATTAATATTGAACAGCCCACTGAACAAAGTCTCAAACTCCTAGCTCCTCAAAAATCTCTACAGAGTATGTTTACTCCTATGGCGGAAATAAATCATAGAATAACCCAAAATTCTGAAGACAAAAAAAAATACCGCGGAATTCCAAAATATGTACCTGCCGGACAATCTACCCAGATGATTGTTGGTGCTAGCGATGATACCGACCTAACAATTCTTAAGGCTACCGAAACTCTTTATGATCGCTTTAATCTGAAAAGAGTTTATTTTTCAGCCTATATACCTGTTAACGAGGGTCCTAATCTCCCCGCTCTTGCTTCGATGCCCCCTCTGCAAAGGGAACATCGCCTTTACCAAGCGGATTGGCTCTTGCGTTTTTACAATTTTAAGGCAGATGAAATTGTAAACACTCAGTTTCCCCGATTGGATACTGATTTTGATCCTAAGATAGCATGGGCTCTAAGGAACATCCACCTCTTTCCCTTAGAAATTAACAAAGCCTCTTATGAAGAACTCTTACGAATACCAGGAATAGGAGTAAAATCTGCTTTACGGATAGTGCGCCAAAGAAGGTTTGCTCCCATTTCTTATGATAATCTAAGTAAGTTTGGGTTAGTTCTCAAACGCGCAAAATTCTTTCTTACCTGCCAGGGTAGGTATTACGGTGGTATCTCCATAGATACCTCTTTGATACGTCAGGCCCTCACTCCTCAGCCGCAACCTTTACAGCTTACTCTCTTTTAGGAAGGTGAATTAAGGTGGATTATCTTTATGACAGTACCTTTGATGGTTTATTGACATGTATATATTATAGCTATTATGAGGATAAAGCCAAGGGCATCTATCCTCAAGATTATTATCAGTGTAGCCTTGTGAACTCCTCGAGGATAATTGTTACCGATCCCATTCTTTCCTCCAGAGTTTATGAGGCTATAGCCAAAAAAATCTCCTCCCAAGCCTTGAAACAAGCTTACTATGTATTTCTTTCTAATCATCCCCGCAAAGAGAACATTATTCTAAAATATCTACAGCTTGGTTTTAAGCTAGGACGAAAGATTGATAATCTTCATACTCACTTGGATGTTCTTCCAGTATATCAAACCGCACGGAAGGTTTCTTTTGAAGTCCATCGCTTTTATGGATTATTGAGATTTGCTGAATCAAATAATTTTCTATATGCATCCCTAAAACCAGACCACAATATTCTAATCATTCTTGCTGAACACTTTGTTGACCGTTTAGCTCAAAATAACTTTATCATTCATGACCAAAAGCGCAATATTGCCATAATCCACGATAAACAGGAATGGTACCTCACAGATTTCAATGCACCTGAAAACATTTCCATCTCTGAGGAAGAAAATTTCTATCAAGAATTATGGATTAGGTATTTCACTCACATAAGTATAGAATCGAGAACAAATAAACGTTTACAGAACCAATTTGTTCCTCATCGTTATAGAAATCATCTTGTAGAGTTCAAAAAATCTTTTCTGACAAACTTGTCTTCTTAATTACCCCTGGAAGCAACAATGTTTAAATATTTGAGGAAACTGCCTATAAAAATAATTCTGGGTGTAGTATAATTTACTAGATAATTTTAATAAAATCAAAAATAATTAGCGAGTGAGACTGATCGATGGAATATCTTCGTATTGGCAGTAAAGTAATTGAATATGAACTACGCAAAAGTAGCAAAGCAAAAAGGGTCAGTATTTCTATTAAGAATAGTCGGGTCAGGGTTGCCATACCTACTGGATTTACTCTGGAATATGCCAAGAACTTCCTCGAAGATAATAAAGAATGGGTACTTAAACATCTCCAAAAACAGATATCTACATCACAAAAGGTTACACCAAAAAACTATATCTCTGGTGAAAAACTTCTTTATAGAGGAAGAAGCTATCCTTTAATTATTGAGGAAGTGATTTCTGCAGAGTATTTTGCTGTCTTTAAGGGAAGCCGCATCGTTGTTTATATTCCACCCAGTCTAGATGAGGAAAAGAAACCACAGTTAGTAAAGAACCTGATTGAAGAATGGTATAAAGGGCAAGCACAAAAGCTTCTACCCGAGCAAGTCGATTATTATGCTAAAATGCTCAACACCCCTTTTAATAGATTGAAGATTAAAGACCAAAAGACTCGATGGGGTAGCTGCTCTAACAAAGGAAACATTAATCTCAATTGGCGTATAATAATGGCTCCCCACCAGGTAGCTGCTTATGTAATTATACACGAGCTAACTCATTTGAAGCATATGAACCATTCCACGGAGTTCTGGAAGGTGGTTGAGGATTCACTACCAGACTACAAAAAATGGAAGAAATGGCTTACTCTTAATGGCAAAGAATTGCTTACTTAATATACATAGAAGTTAACCATTACTAAAGATTGTTTCATGATTAAATACAACGAAGTCCGTACCAGCCTGCGTATGGACTTCGTTGTATTTAATCTACTGCCTTAGGGAAAAGAAAGGAATTCATTTTTTGAGGCCACTGTTTAATCTTTAGTCGTCCGTTTTCGCTTTTCCCCTTATTTGTATCTCTTCCTTGACCGGGATTTTCTTGCACTGAAACATCTTGCCTTTGCTCAACTGGCTTGGTCGGCTTGGCTTCTTTTGATGGGATATTTCTGACCATGTCCTTTTGGGGCGCATTATTGTGAGGAATCTCTTTATCTTTATCTTTATCTTTATCTCGGACTTTTTTGTCCTTATCTTTGTTTTCCTTTTGCTTTTCTTTTTCTTGGAGCTTCTCCTCGATTGTTTTAGATGTCAATAAATCTTTCACCTTCATATCCCGAACTTCTTCAGCTCGAAGGCTCTCCCCGGCTAAGTCTAGCATAGCGAATTTTCCTAAGGATAATTTGTTTTCTTTAGCATTACCTATATCATCCCTTTCCATAGGGATGATAAGGTAGGAGTATTCTCTAGGTAACTGGATATTAGATAGTTGCTCCATTAGTTCCTGCATTCGTTCTGTATCGATTGTATTTAGAGCTGTTGCAAGTAAAACTGTATCACTTTTAGGGTTAAGATAATTCATCTTTTCTGCATTTTCTATTATATGAGATACTGCCTTATCTACCTTAAGCCCAAGCAAATAGTTTCCCGATACTTTCTTTCCATCCTGGTTAAGGGCCTCTACTCCTATGACATAGCTTCCTTCATTCAATCTCAATTCCACACTGGGGTTGATATCCACAGAAACGACTGCAAAGTAATTGCTACCCTTAGGATCCAAGCCAAACACTCCATTAAAGAGAAATAAAAATGCGATACAGGCAGTCATGACGGTAAGAGCAATCACCTTCTTTTGAAGACCATTAAACCATGCTATCCGGTCATGCTTATAATTATCGCCAAGTTTATCCTCTTCAAAGAAGTAAATCCTTTGACCAGGTATCAGCCCTTCCTTAACGGTAATCTTGCAAAAACTGTTATCATCTGTTATCACTACTGCATATTCAGTTGTTACTCTTAAGACCATACCTTTATACATTTTGTCACCCTTTTAAGGAATTACGTACCCAATATTGTAGTTGAGTGAAGCTGCCAGTGAATATCACTACTATAGAAATGATATACTTTCTGCTTCTTTTAATTATCTTTACAGTCGACTTGAACTTTAAAGCAATTTTACTTATTGGCAATCTTCTTTTGGAGTATATCTCCTCTACCAAAGGCTTATCCTCACTAATGCGTTCCGATAATACCATAGCATTTACTCTGGTATCTTTATGCTTAGGGGTATCTTCGACTAGGTCCTCAAGAGTTATCTTGAACCTGAATAATTCCCGCTCATATTGTTTTATTTCTTCACGAAGACTGCTAGAGTCTTCATTACTTTTAAAAGAAGTAAATTCTAAGTGCTTAAGAACGTTTTCAGAACAGTCCTCGAAAGAGACTTCGCTTAGCACTTGATGCCTCTTTCTTAAATTGTCCTTGATCCGATTACTAATGACCAATTCAGCAAATTTCAAGAAGACACCTTTGTCACTATTATACTTTTCGATAGCTTCATTGAAAGCAATTAGTCCAATGCTGAACTCGTCACAATTCTCGGTCTCGATATATCTGTTTAACTGTTTAGATACCGTCCTGATTACGAATGGTATATAATCCTCAATCAGCTTGTTGCGCTCGTCAAGGTCCCCTCCTTGGATGGCTTCCAAGCGTTTCTCCACTGAATTCCCTGTTATTGGTTTATTCCCGGACAAGAGAAAACCTCCAATTATATGGCTATTGTAGTATTCCATATCTATTATAACGAATGCTTGTATATTTTCATATGGTAATAACTTGTCCGCTAATCTCTAAAAACAATATTCTTTATTCAGGTTGGGCTTAACTTCATTGTAAGCTTTGTACAGGTACATCTAAGTATCAGTAGGGAATGACAATTTTATTTATTCTTTTTCGCTTTACCTAATTCTATTTTAGTGGATTGTATAGCTTGAGTCTCATTATCTATACTTTGATCTTCATCAATGGTGACTTGTTCTTCATCTGTGTTATTTTGTTCTTCTTCATCTGTGCTGTCTTCCTCTGTATCTATAGCAATATGCTTTTTCACGGTATCATCCTTTCCTGTCATTATTTGAGTTTCTATTACATAATTCGAATGCTTGAATCTTTTTAGGTACTCAAATAATTAAAAATCTTGCATTGTTTATAAAATGCAAGATTTTTAATTAACTTAGCTATTAAATTCTAAAAAGTTTCTGGGCATTCTCTGTGGAAAGGTGGGCAACCTTTTCGAATGTGATTCCTCTGATTTCAGCTATCTTGCTTACAACCTCTCGTACATAGGCTGGTTCGTTACGTTTTCCACGATACGGTTCTGGGGTTAAATAAGGACAATCTGTCTCTACCACAAATCTATCTTCCGGCATCTTACCTGCCACTTCTACTGTGTGGCGAGAGTTCTTATATGTCAATGGCCCGGAAAATGACAGGTAATACCCTATTTTCAGCAACTCTTTAGCCATTTCCCAGGACCCGGAATAGGAGTGGAAGACTCCTCCTGTCCCTGTCGGATTTTCTTTGATAATTTTGAGAATATCACCATGGGCATCTCTGTTATGAATAACTACAGGTAAACCTGACTCTTTGGCCAATTCTAATTGCTGAATAAATACTTTCCTTTGAACATCCCTAGGAGACAGGTCCCGATAATAATCTAGCCCTATCTCTCCCCAAGCTATCACTTTAGGGTTTTGTGCCAGTCTTTCTAATAGTATCCACGTCTGATCATTACAGTCCTTTGCATCATGAGGGTGAATTCCTACTGTAGCATAGAAGAGAGATGGATATTTAGTGGCTAACTCTACAGACTCCTTGGAGGTAGCCTCAGAATGTCCAATATTGACTATGGTAGTTATTCCTGCTTCCCTTGCCCGTTGAAGTACGATATCTCTATCAGCCTTAAACTGTTTATCATCAAGGTGGGCATGTGTGTCCCAAATCATTTAACTTGGCCTCCTGTTATGATTTCTTTCTGCACCCCGAGCAATTCTAACTCTTCTCCATGGGAAGCAGCTAGGATCATACCTTGGGAAACTATCCCTCTCAATTTAGCAGGTTTAAGATTGGCCACCAAAACCACTTTCTTACCTATTAGTTCTTCCGGAGCATAGTATCCAGCTATCCCAGCAACGATAGTACGAATCTCTCCAGCCATCTCTACTTCTAATTTAAGTAGCTTATCTGCTTTCTGAACTTTTTCTGCTTGAAGAATCTTAACAATTCGGAGGTCAATTTTAGCGAAATCTTCATAAGATATCTCATCTTTTATGGGAACAATATTCGTTTCCTTAATTCCAGGTGTGTTATCTGCTTGCTTTACCTGAGTCTCTTCAATACTAAACTGAGATAAATCAATTCTTGGAAAAATCGGTTGTCCTTTATCAATTGATGTCCCTGGCTGAATTACATTCCAACTATCAGCTTTTTCCCAATTGCTAAAGAAATCCGTCCCTCCCAATAAGGGTCTAATCTTCTCAGGTACTCCAGGCATAAAGGGTGCACACAGTATTCCAAGGATTCTGATACATTCAACCATTGTATAAAGCACAGTATTTAATCTCTCTGAATTATTCTGGTCTTTAGCCAGATTCCAAGGAGCTGTTTCATCGACGTATTTATTACAGCGGCTTACAAACTGCCAGACATATTCCAAGGCAGCAGCAGGATCACAGGCTAGCATCTTTTCTTCTGTGCCCTTTTTTACTTTAGAACTTAATTCTTTTAGTTCTTTCTCCAGCCCGGTATCCAGGCTAGGAGATGGAACCTTGCCCTCTGTATACTTCACTACCATCGCCAATGATCTAGAAACATAATTACCCAGGTCGTTAGCTAGGTCGCAGTTTAATTTTTCTACCAGATCATCTTCGGAGTATGTCCCATCCAGTCCATACTGCATCTCTTTCAGTAGAAAATAGCGGATAGGGTCAGATCCATATCTAGCTATTAGTTCAAATGAATCACTGGCATTACCACGAGACTTAGAAATCTTCCCGCCTTCTTTGCCAAGAAACCAACCATGACCAAAGACTAGCTTCGGTAGAGGCACATCTAAGGCCATTAGTATGATTGGCCAAATAATTGAATGGAATCGTACTATATCTTTACCCATAAGATGAACATCTGCAGGCCAATATTTTTTAAACTTCTCATTATCTGGATATCCTAAGGCAGAAATATAATTGATAAGGGCATCTAGCCAGACATAAACTACATGTTTAGGATCGAATGGAACTTTAATCCCCCAATTAAAAGTAGTCCGGGAAACACATAGATCTTCCAGACCTCCTTCAATGAACTTTATCATCTCGTTTCGTCGTGAAGATGGCTTAATAAAGTCAGGATTATCTTTAATATACTGCAATAATCTGTCCTGATACTTAGACATTTTAAAGAAGTAACTCTCTTCTTTGAGTAGTTCCACTTCTCTACCACAATCTTCATTAGGACATTTACCGCCTACAATCCTGTTCTCTGTCCAAAAAGTTTCACAAGGTGTACAATACCAACCTTCGTATTCAGATTTATAGATATCCCCTTTTTCAGATAGCTTGCTAAATATGTACTGTACCACCTCAGCATGCCGTTCTTCAGTTGTCCGGATAAAATCATCGTTGGATATATTTAGTAGTCGCCACATTTCTCTGAACCTATCCACTATGCCATCAACATAGACATGTGGGTCTATACCTGCACCTTCCGCAGTTCGTATAATTTTCTGAGCATTCTCATCAGTCCCGGTTAGAAAGTAGACATCATCGCCTTTCATCCTTCTCAAACGGGCCATAGCATCCGCCGCAATAGTCGTATAAGCGGTCCCAATATGAGGACTCGAATTAGGGTAATAGATAGGGGTAGTTATGTAATACTTCATAAGGCATCTCCTTTTATATATTGTCAGAATTTTCATAATTATTAGCAATTGGTATCTATTTAAATATAGAAACCATTGTAAATTATTGTACCTTAGGGGCTTTAAACCTATTGACTTTTTTAGGCACTATTGGTAAGATTAGGTTGTTCAATGTCGAAACTTGTAGTAGAAATGGAGGAAAGAGACGTGAAATCGACAGGTATTGTAAGAAAAGTTGATGAACTAGGTCGAGTGGTGTTGCCAATAGAGCTTCGGAGAACCCTTGGTATTGATGAAAAAGACGCTCTGGAGATATATGTCGATCAAGAAAAAATCATACTTAAGAAGTATGAGCCTGCCTGCGTCTTCTGTGGAAGTGCTGACGATGTCCAGATATTCCGCAGTAAGAACGTTTGTCTGGACTGTGCTGGCGCTATGGGCGGAATCGCTTCAGCCTCAGAAGTAGAGGCTGTATAATAATACATCTTAACAATCCTCAAGCAAGAAGGTAATTTTTTACCTTCTTTTTTTATTCTTCTTTTTTATCTTCATCTAGAGATGCCTTATAGACGTCTCTTCTGCTTATCCCATATTTTTTTGCGACTATTTTCATTGCTTCTTTTTTCTCTTTTCCTTCTAGAACTACTTGCTTCATATCTCTAAGCCAAAGAGAGGGCTCGCCGCGCTCTATTTTTTCCTCATAAGCTTCTACAAGAAGACAACACTCTCCTTTAGGAGGTGTTGTCTTAAACTCTTCAACAAGCAAGCTGACCTCTCCACGGTGAACATTCTGATGAATTTTAGTTAATTCTCGGGTAACTACTGCTTGACGGTTACCCATAATTTCCTGAATATCTTGAAGCGTTCTAATAAGTTTATGGGGTGCTTCGTAAAAAATCAAGGTATGGCTAAGAGTAGATGCTTTCTCCAGTATCTTTCTCCTCTCAGATCTACCTGTAGGGAGAAATCCTAGATATACAAAACTATCCGTAGGCATTCCTGACAAAACGAGAGCCGTTAAGGCAGCATTGGCCCCCGGTAAAACATCTACCTTAATATCTTCTTCATAGCACTTCCTAATTAGAACATGCCCTGGATCTGAGATTCCAGGCATTCCAGCATCCGAGATTAGAGCCACGTTCTTTCCTTCTTTAAGCCTGTCCAGAAGCTCTCCTATCCTCTTCCTTTCATTATGTTCATGATAACTTAAGAGAGGAGTCGAAATATCATAATGATTGAGGAGCTTCCGAGAGTGCCTAGTATCTTCTGCTGCGATTAAATCCACTTTTTTCAAAGTATCTAGAACTCTTAAAGTAATATCTTGCAGATTTCCTATCGGAGTAGGACATACAAGTAAAGTTCCCTGTTGGAGCATGCCTATCCCTCCGGTCAATCTTTTCTTAAGAAGGCATTGCAGAAAAGACAACTACCCTCCAAATTTTCGCCAAAATAGATATGGCAGATATGGAATCCTTCGCTATATAGTTTTTCCAGATTATCATGTGCTTCCTTCTGAATCCTGGCAGCATTCTTTTGTACTCTTTCGGTATCCGCTTCGGAAACTGCGCACAGTTGTCTTTTCAGGCTGACATTCTCTTCTTCCAAATACTCAACATATTGTCTAAGGCTTTTAACTTCACCCAATAGTTTTATGATATTTTCTTCTACTTCTGTAATCGCCTGATAAAGTTGGCCCACCTCTATTCCTCCGCTTCTTCAGCTACGAGTTTCCTTAGTTCTTCTTTACTGTCATCATCCAAAACCTCAACCAAGGTTTCCTTCTCTTTAGGGCAACTATTCTGACACTCGTAACAACCATTTTCATATTTTAGACAACACATCAGTCTCCCACAAATACCTGATATTTTTGTAGGATTAAGGGAAAGATTCTGGTCTTTCGCCATTCTGATGGAAACTGGTTCAAAATCGCCTAGAAACGAAGCGCAACAGAGCTCTCTGCCACAGGAGCCTAAACCGCCCAACATCTTAGCCTCATCACGCACACCGATTTGCCTAAGTTCTATCCTTGTCCTAAAAACAGCTGCTAAGTCTTTAACCAGCTCTCTAAAGTCAACTCGGCCCTCCGCTGTAAACGAGAATATTATTTTGTTTCCATCGAATGTATATTCTACGTCGATGAGCTTCATTGGAAGCTTGTGGGAAATTATTTTGCTAACACAAACTTTAAAAGCTTCCTTCTCCTTGATCTCGTTACTATTGAAAAGCTCTTCATCTTCAGGTGTAGCTTTGCGTAATACCTCCTTTAAAGGAGAAACAACTTCTTCTGACTGAATTTCCCTCAAGGGCAAAACAACTTTTCCGAACTCCATTCCGCGAGCAGTTTCAACGATGACATTGTCATTTGGGCGTATTTCTAAACCACCCGGGAGAAAATAATATATCTTACCTGCTTTTTTGAAGCGAATACCTACTACTTTAGCCAATTTTTCTTCCTCCCATCTCTATATGTTTCAAAGCTAATACTTCCAAAGCTAGTCTAGGATTCGCTTGCCTTCTTAACGCTTCGGCAGTCCTCCCTACCTCTTTTAAGAGCTGCGGAGATACTTCTTCTTTGACCACCTTTTCCCTGATAGTCGCCGCTAATGCTTCAATTAATATCAACGTCTCCTCTTTCTCTTGAGGGAAAAGAGAGTATATCTTAAGAAAATCCCCGGTTTCCACAGCTTCCAGATAAGTTGTCAGGGTTTGGTTAATCCTCTCTACCCCCCAGCCATTAATTCTGCAGGCTAGATTCGGATCCCCACCACTCAAATAGTAAACCTCAGAACTATATTCCCATTCGTTTCTTGAAGGATATGCAAAATATATGCTCTGAGCACGGCTCTGCAGTGTGCTTATTATCCCTTCCCCATTAGCTGTGCTCAATATAATTATTGTATCATTCGGGGGATCTTCAGAAATCTTCAGAAGAGCATTAGCGGCAGGAAGAGTTAGCTTTTCAGCCTCTTCTATCATGCATATCCTATAATTACCTTCGTAATGTTTCCTATATATTTTTTCTTGGAGCTGAACTACTTGTTCAATGCCCACTGAAGTTTTTAGTGGTCTTATGATGTGAACATCAGGATGGTTGCCTGTGGCTATCTTTTTACAAGAAGGACATTCTCCACAAGGCCTGTCCTTCCCTTTACAATTCAATAGGCAAGCTAAGTTCAAAGCCGCTTTATGCCTTTCCTCAGTCCCACTCCCATGGAATAAAAGAAAGTGCGCCAACTTATTCTCTTCTACAGCTTTTTTTATTAATGAAAGATTGTCCATCTTAATATAGCCCCTTAAGCATCCATAACTAGTATTTGTCCCCTGTCAAAACCTTCCCAGCCCTGCCAGTTATATTCAGAGGCGCGTTGTAAATATTCTATAGCTCCCGGAGTAATCTCTTCTCCCAAAGCTACCAGTGGAATCCCTGGAGGGTAGATAGAAATAGTTTCTCCAGCAATTAGGCCCGAAGATTCATGAACTTTAACCTTTTTCTTAACCCCTAGCCATGCTTCCCTCGGGGTTAGGTGTATGATAGGGGGCGCTAGCTGTTCTAATCTTTGTAGCCTTCGTTGTTGAGAGTGATGTGCTGTGTCTCCATGACTATAATTTGTTGCTAAATATTCCAAGGCTTGAGTAAGGTGGCTGACATCCCCCGAGCTATTGCCTATCCCTAACATGAAGAGAATGTTTTCTTTGTCCCATAATTCAGGTTCAATCCGGTAATTCATTCTTAATATTTCTACTGCTTGGGGTGTTGTCAATTTTAAATTAGAAATATTAACGAGAATCTTAGTCCAGTCTACTTCTTTTATACCATATTTACCAGCATCTTTGAGTGTTAGGATTCTTAGCTTCCCATTTAATTTTTCATGTAATAACTGGACTTCTTCAAATAAATTCTGCCAGGTTTCTCTCTGCTCAAGATGAATCAGCGCTACTTCCAAAGAAGCTAGCAACAGGTAGCTAGGGCTGGATGTCTGTAATATTTCTAGAGATTTTCGCAAGGAGGAACGGTCTATCCTTGTACCCTGAATATGGAGCATCCCCGCCTGGGTAAGTGCTGCTAAGGTCTTATGCGTACTATTCATTACAGCATCTGCCCCTAACCTGATAGCTCCTTGAGGGAAAAGTGTTCCCAAAAAATGCGCACCGTGAGCTTGGTCAACTAATACTGGAAGATGAGGATACTTCTCATCTCTTTGCTTAATTATATATTCAAGATCAGGTGTTGTCCCATAGTAACTTGGATAGGTCAAATGGAGGGCACCTGTTTCCTGTATATCTGTTAGAAAACATTTAGAGTCTAGGCCTAAAGGAAGGTTAAAATCAGGATGAATCTGGGGGTAAATATACTCAGGAGTTAAACCAGAAAGTATCAGTC
>JAGXFZ010000065.1 GCA_024637055.1 Gracilibacter sp.
ACCTACCCATATCGACAAAACATAGGTAGTAGTACCCAAGCTTCGACAAGCTTTGTCTGTTTGCGAGGTAACTCTCATTATTACAAAAACATTTACGTAATTTTCGTTATTGGCCAGGTAAAGTTAGGATAAAGTTGTAAAGTAAAGAACCGTCCCCAACTTTACATACAATCGATAACCTAGATGCAACGGCCGGAGATGAGCAGGTGAGCTTCACCTTCAGTAAACCTACCAGTGCCGCCAAAGTTGTTCTCATGCAGTCTACAGATGGGGGCGATACTTGGAAGACAGCAAATATAGGTTCATTAAATGCGCAGTCGGATTCAGCTACAGTTACAGGCTTGACCAATGACGTGGAATATTGTTTCCAATTGGTAGTGACCGGTGGAACCAGGGCTGGGGATTCCAATAAAGTATATGCAACGCCTAGCGCACCGTGATTTCCTAAATGAGGTTTAGACCATTGCTGCATCCTGTTAATATCTCTTCATTTTAATATCTCCAATGAAATCAACTAACAATAACAAAGGAGCTTATTCCCACAGAAGGGGATAAGCTCCTTTGTTATTGTTAGTTTCAATTATACCTTAAAGGGTAAGCCCTTTCTTCATCCATTCATATTGACGATATGCTTTGAAAAGCTCTTCCTTAGATATTTGTAGTTTTAGTTTCTCATTGTCATATGTCATCTGTTGCTCATCAAAGGATATTTTTGAGATCATGCCAAGTTTATATCTTAGCTGGGAGAACTTAAATAATTCCTTTTGGTTTTCAAGCTTGAATTCTCCTAACTCCACACTTTCCTGCTTATCTAGAACGTTTTGATAACTCTTCTTAAAATCGAGTTTAAACTTTCTTTCCTCAGCTTCTCGTTCCCAAGAGTCATCTTTAAGCATCACATTGTAGCTTTTCCATTCGGCCTCCTCATAGTCATCATCAAAGTTCATCTCATCAAGGAGGTCTCTATTTAGCTCCGGTGTTGCTACGATTTTTATAATTGTATCATGATTTTGATTAAGCATGACGTTCAATTGTTCTTTTATCGATCTCTGCTGTTCTGTCATAGTATCCACTGCAAATTGGAGTTCTTTGACACCTGTTTCGAAGCTTTTGTAATTTGAACTCGTCACCATACCCAATTCTTGTCGGAGCTTCATGGCATTTTGTTGCTTAAGTAGGAGAAATAATTGACTGCGCTGTTGTCTTATCTGATGTTCAAGGGAATTGTACGAAAGATATAATTGCTCAGCTCCCCAGATAACCATCTTGTTACCCATCTCAGTCTGCAAAGCTGCTTTTGATCTGGCGTCAGAAACTTTATTACGGTTTTCATCGAAATTATCATATTGGGCTTGTAAGCTTGCTTTATTACTTTGACTGATGACTTTCAATTGTGTATAAATGTCGATCAGAGAAGTATTCGTTGCATCGACTGGAAGCGCTTCCAAGTCTGTAATCTTTCCATTATAATATCCTATCTGAAATTCTACACCATCAATCATATCTTTAAGAGCAGCTTTGTCATCAGCATCGGGAACCTCAATATCTGCAACCGCATTATAGTTCGCATATATTTGAGCATTATATGTATTCATATGCTGTTCTATCTTATCAAAGGTAAGTGTCTCAACATTAACACGATCATCAGTTGCAAGTACCGGTGACGGTAATAATATAAGTGTAAAAATTAGCATAGTAGCTAGTATTTTTCTCATTATTCTATCTCTCCTTATTTTCCATCCTCAATTGTACGTTATTTATTAAGTATACTTTTCTATATACCTATGGTCAATATAGCTTTGATGGAATTAATAATAATTTAATATGTTAAAATAACCCATTGGCCTTTATATACAACGGCTTAAGGTAATCGATTTCACTTTACTTGTCCCTGCTGTTCAGATAATCCGCCATGTCCTGATCATCTTGGATTTCCAAATCTCGTTCTCCAGCAAGCGATTCAAGATGATGTGTGAATTCATGTTTAAGTGTATGTATAAGCTCCTTCTTCAACATTTCCTTACTAAGATGACCATATACCTGCGAGAACGATCCGTAATAGATGATGATGTATCTACCCATATTCCCGCCGCTATTATACTCACCTAATATATAAAGATCATTCTTATTGGCCTTGGGACTCCGTTTTGTCTCAGGCAGCAGGATGATCCCTCCATTGAGTTCCTTATATAACTCTTGCGGAAACTCTTTTGCTATCTCGTCTAGCATTACTTCCATTTCAAATAATGATACCATCTAATACATTCTCCTTAGATTATGAAGGTCGGACAAAAATTATAGGGGTCAGACCCATCGGACGTGGGCCCCTTAACTTCTGTCCTTATTGTGTCAGTATTGTATAAACTAAGATATTTATTGATCTACAAGCTTGCTTGTAACTTTACCAAGTAGATCTCCTATTTCACCATATCCCTCCACAATCCAAAGACGAGCTTTTAAGAATAGATAATAACCACCTTTTCCTAATACTTTAAAGCTAGACATAACTAGACCATCATCTTCTGTAATAATTAAGGAATCCGGAGTTTTAGTATGAATGTCTGAAAAAGCTTTTAAATCACCTACTTTATCGCGAGCTGTAACATAATCTGACCAAGATTTTAAGAAATCGTCCATTGTATCAATGATTAAATCTGCTTCATCGCTTATGCTCCCATTATAAATGCTATTATTATCAGAGCTTGGGGCTTGCGTGTTTGGAGAGTTTCCTTTAGCAAAAAAATCCTGAGTCAGCTTTGTTAAGTTTTGAGAATAAACCCTGATTTTATCAGGATTTTGGTTCATCATTGCTTCAAATAATTCTCTGTGAAACTCCTCTGATTGCTTTGTATATTGTCTTATTTGATTAATATTTTTGTTCAAACCATTTTTCTTCAGTTCTTCTTGATATGTTAGATATTCCGCTTCGCTACTTGGGAAAAGAGTAATATCATAACCAGTCATTATTTTTGCCTGTTCCTGAATAAGTTGTTTATACAGATTAAATGCTTTTTCTTTATCGCCTTTGTGGTACGAATTGAACATGTCTTGATTAGAAGTTCTAAGTTCATTTATATCGACTGCAAACGAAAATGCTGGGAAGATTATCAGTATAAAAAAAGATAAAATAAAAATGGCTGTAAGCTTTTTTATTTCTAAGAACCTAATATGCCATATCATATTCCATACCTCCTCTTCTTTAAATTATTCCCAAAAAGTGTACTGTTAGAGAAAAAATAAGAAATAAAATAAAAGCAGAAAATCCAAATGTCCTTATTACGTGAAAACGATTTTTTCGAAATACTATTCTGGGTTTTATTAAGCCTATAATTGTAAATAGAATAAATATTAAAATAAGTCCTGATAGTATATTTAATATAAGTCCCATCTGAATTCCTCCTAACTTCAAAAGACTAAAAGGTAGTAATAAAATATCAATCAAAGGGACAGGTCCCTTGATTGGCTCTTTGCTATTAGATTTCCTGGCAATATCCGCACAAATCCCTCCATCTCCATAGAGAATAATAGATCGGTGAGCCTCCCGAAATCTCCGTCGACCAGTTCGAGGAGTTCTTCTGAAGGTTTTGGTGTGGTAAGAGCGTCATAGATAATTTTTTCAATCTTGTTTAAAGTGCGATAACTCTTCCCCCCAACAACTGCATTCGGTTTCACAAAGCTTTTCGTCTCCGCTTTAATAATACCGCTGTCATTGTATTGTACTGAGAGAAGCTGATCTTTGCTTAAAAATATCGTTGCACCTTCTTTTATTAAACGATTCGTTCCCTTACTTTCATCCTTATATATATTATTGGGTACAGCGAAAACCTCTTTACCAATTTTTTTTGCCATATTAGCAGTAATGATGGCACCGCTGCGCTCAGCGGCTTCAACAACTAAGAGCTTGTTAATCCAAGCACTAAGCAAATAATTTCGTCTGGGGAAGTACCTTGGGTTTGGCCTAACTCCGGGAGGGTACTCCGAGATTACTGCACCATTTTCCATAATCATATCCATCAAAATATTCTGTTCGGCAGGGTAACATATATCGACCCCATTTGCTAAGAAGGCAGTTGTGTATCCCCCTGATTTGATGCATGCTGTGTGGGCATACCCGTCGATACCTTTGGCCATGCCGCTTACCACTGGAATATTCTCTTTGGCTAAAAAATCTCCCACATCTAAAGTGATTTCTTTGCCATAAGATGTACAGCGTCGGCTACCGACGATTCCTACCCCGCCGGGCTGGAGGGACAGTTTGGATCTAAAATATAAAATTATGGGAAAATCCCGAACAGTTTTTACATTGGCAGGGTATTCTGGACTATCAATTTTAAGCAGCTTTATATCTTTTTTTTGTGTCTCTTCCTCTATTCGTTTGGCTTTTTCCAGATAGGACTCATCTTGTATCTGCATAAGAATACTCGTGGGTAACTTCGGTGTGCACTTTAATTCGCTGTTATAAGCATGAAAAATATGCTTAGGGCTATTGAAATAATCAAGCAGCTTCTTTTGTGTAATTGGACCCAAGCCATTAATCAGTGTTAACCATATCCAAAATACATCCATACTAGACTCCTAAGTCACAAGCATACCTGCTCGATCTTTATCGAGATCTCTCGACATAAGTGCTGCAGCGACATCTTGACGACGTATCTTTTCTGATTCATTAAGATCCGCAAACGTTCTGGATAACTTTAAGAATTTATTATAGGTACGAGCACTGAACTCAAACCTCTCAAACGCCTGACGGATAAGACTCCTTGCGTCTTCTTCCAGCTCACAGTACTCCTTGATCATTGCCTCGTTCATCTGAGCATTGGAGTTGACTTTGGGGTTATTTTTAAAGCGGTAAGATTGAATTTCTCTTGCCTTCTGTACTTGTTCCCTAAGCTCAGTGGAGGATTTGCCTTTCTTAGGGGAAGACAAACTCATAAAGTCAACAGGGTGGACATACTTTTGCACATCGATTCGATCCAGAATAGGTCCAGAGATTTTTTGTCTGTATTTTAACACCTCGTAATCCGTACAACGGCAGCGAGACTGACCATAGTGACCACAGGGACAAGGGTTCATTGCTGCCACCAGCATGAATTGACAGGGAAAGGTGTGAGTACTTCTGACCCTTGAGACTGTAACCATACCGTCTTCCATTGGTTGTCTTAACGCGTCAAGCGCTTTCTTTTCAAACTCGGCAATTTCATCGAGAAACAGGACTCCCGTATGAGCAAGTGAAATCTCTCCCGGAACAACAGGGCTTCCCCCGCCAACCAGAGAATTGGTAGAAGCATTGTGATGAGGAGAACGAAACGGACGTTCTTTGATTAGAGTTGAGTTCCTCAGAAATCCTGCTACACTATAGATCTTGGTGATTTCTAAGGCTTCATTCTCAGTAAGTGCAGGAAGAATGGTGGGTATGCGTTTAGCTATCATTGATTTGCCGCAGCCAGGGGAACCAATCATCAGCATATTGTGCCCGCCGGCTGCTGCAGCAATTACATACTCAATGAAAACATCTTGACCAAGAATATCAGAAAAGTCTAAAGCGTTGTGAAATTCTTCTTCTGGTTGGTCTTCTTCACTCGGAGGAATATAGAGGCTGGTTCCTTGCAAATATTTGACAATTTCGTCAAGGCTGAAAAAGGCTAATAACTCAATGCCACTGACCAGAGAAGCTTCCTTTAGGTTTCCCGCAGGGACGTATAGTCGCGTTAATCCCATTTCTCTGGCCGCAATTACCATAGGTAGCACACCACTCACTGGCCGAATTTCTCCATTTAAGGATAATTCGCCGATGAATCCGGCTTGAGAAAGCTCTTCAGTATTTGGGAACAACTGCTTGGTTTCTATCATGACACCCACAGCCATAGACAGATCAAAATGAGAGCCACTTTTTTTCATTTCCCCTGGCGCTAGATTAATCACTACCCTTTTTAATGGATAGGTATAGCCAGCACATGTAATTCCGGCTTCAATGCGTTGTCGAGCTTCTTTTACAGCTGTATCACCAAGACCGACGATAGTGGTGGAAGGCAGTCCACTCATCGTCATCACTTCCACTTGTACGGGGTAAGCGTTAACACCTGACACTGCAAACGAGTTAATTACAATTGCCATCGATAAAATCTCCTCGTCTTTCGATTTGTTTATAGAGGCAAGATTTATAGTTTCTGAATGAGATAATAGCTCAATCCGGTGACACGCGCGATTTGCCGTAGGGCCAACCCTTCTATGGATTTGAGCGCTGTTACCAGCTCGTCTCGTTTTCCTTTTTCCATACGTTGTATCTCATGAATATTTTTAATCTTTGCGTACTGTTTAATAAGCTCTCTTGCCTCATCGTCGTTAATCTTCTTACTTTCTTCATCATCTAAGCATTCCTCGCTGGTAACAATATGATGAAAGTCAATAAATGCATGAATTGCTTGGTCCCGGTTCTCTGAAAACATTTTTAAAGCAAAATCGGTATCAATAAGGACGCTTCCTTGGAGATAATCCCTACAACTGCACCATGTATAATCAGCAATATCCCTAACCATCTTGGCTTTCAGAGGATTTTGATGTATGTACCGTAAAACAGTGAAAAAGTATGCATCTGTATCAACTACTTCACTTTTGAACCTTTCTTGAAACAAGTGTCCGCAGCGGGAATACTTCCAGTTATAATAATACACGTAACTGGAACTTATGCGTTTGATAGTCACGGCTAGGGGTTCAAGATTTTCGCGTAATAATAAATGAACATGATTATTCATAAGGCAATATCCGAAAAGAGTGTTCCTGCTTTTTTCTTTGCATGTTTCAAGTGTTTCTACGAATCGCTCACGATCTTTATCGTCCTCAAAGAGATCTTGACGGTTGATACCACGCAACATAACATGGTATATTCCGGTCTTACTTTTGATTCTAGCTGATCTCGGCATTGAAACACCTCATTAAAATCAAAAATACTTCTATCACAAATTATACCATATTTTCTACATTTTGGTTCATATTTTTCATTAGCTCATCATCGCACAATACAGAAAGACCCCGAAGACATTTCTTTCTCCGAGGTCTTGGTTCCGTATGGTCTTTTTGAGTTGTATCGGCGACCGAGGGGACCGAGGGGACCGATAAAGTGATTGATGGTTTCTTAGATCAATCAATGTACCTGTCCCCTCGGTTGTGTTCCCAAAAGGGAGCTATTTTTATTGTTAGTTAGACTTTACAGTTGACTTACAGATATTCCTGAAACCCCTGTGGCAGTGTTAACTGTCTGGTCAATGTTCCAGCCATCTGCTGATGTTAAGGTATCTGATGCACTTCCGCTAGCTGAAAATCCTGTTAAACTTTCAACCCCGCTAGCATCAGTTGCTGTTAGTATTATCTGG
>JAGXFZ010000066.1 GCA_024637055.1 Gracilibacter sp.
GAAAGAAAGGTATCTGCGGCAAAGAATGCACAAGGACCTCAGCGGTCTATTGTAAGCTCTGTCAAAAGTGTAATAATAGCTGCCAGGATTTTATTGAGGAATTCTGTACAGCAAGATTCCGGGTGCCATATGTTTGTAATGGCTGCGAACAGATCGGCAAATGTACGTTGCTGAAAAGCATTTATGATGCGGAGCATGCCCATGTCAAAGCCCATGAAACCATATCGGAATCCAGGAGTGGCTTGTGTGTCTGCGAAGAAGAGATTGCCAGGCTGAATGCCATCATCAGTCCTCTGGTACAGCAGGGACAATCGGTTCATCAGATCTATGTAAATCACGAAGACGAGCTTATGTGCAGCGAGAAAACCATATACAACTACATTGATGCCTGTCTTTTCGATGTACGCAACATCGATTTGCCCAGGAAAGTGAAATTTCGAGAACGTTATAAAAAGCCGGAATTCAAAGTGGACAAGGGTTGCAGGATCGGACGTAATTATGAATCATTCCAGAATTTTATAGAAAAGAACCCAGATACCGCCATTGTGCAGATGGACTCTGTCATTGGTACTAAAGGCGGTAAATGCCTGCTTACAATCCATTTCGTGGAAACCAGCCTGATGCTTGCTTTCTTGCGGGATTCGAACACTTCCCAATCGGTGATTGATGTATTCAATGCCCTTGACCAAAAGCTCGAACGGAAACTGTTTCAAAAGCTGTTTCCTGTCATCCTGACAGATAACGGCAGTGAATTTTCCAATCCAAAGGCCATGGAGTACGGTCCTGAGAAGTACGGTAGCATACGCACTCGGATTTATTATTGTGATGCAGGATCCCCTTGCCAAAAGGGTGCGATTGAAGTCAATCACGCACTTGTACGCAGAGTGCTCCCCAAAGGGAGTAGCTTCAATAACCTGACCCAGGAAGATATCGCCTTGATGATGAACCACATCAATTCTTACAAAAGAAAAAAGCTGAACAATCGCAGTCCTTACGAAACGTTCAGCTTTTACCACGGAGAAGAGGTTTTGCAGAAACTTGGATGCCTACCGGTGGCCGCCGGTGACATCCTCTTAAAACCAGCTCTTCTCAAAAGATAAAACTATAAACTGTGCCGCCAACAATCCGTACTTATTCCTGAAAACAGGGGTGGATTCTCCGATTACAATAAAATCGAGAGGGAGTCGATCTCCGTTTCGCATGCCCATTTTTTATCATGATACGTCATAAAAGCAAATAATTCAAACTGCATTTGGGTTACAAAAGTGGCTTTTCATTTACAAAGCTGGCTTCTCGGATACAAAAACTGCGTTTCGTTTACAAATATTCAGTTGTCGGTTACAAAGACTGCATTTTAATTTACAAAGTGGCCTCTCGCCTTTCAATTAAGTTGAAGCGGGAGTTTTTATACGTACTATGCAAAATATAGCAGTCATATTGCAATTTATATTTGACATTTAGCAATATATATATTACACTGTATTCAGTAGTTCCCACAAGGTCCACAAGGATTTCAATAAGGAGGGACAGTTATAAAATGAACAGTGAGCACATAGTTCATAACAGGATTAAGATAGCCAGGGTGGAGAAAGGGTATACCCAACAAGAACTGGCTGATCTTGTAGAAGTAACTCGTCAGACCATTGGCCTGATTGAGTCCGAGAAATACAATCCAACTATAGTCCTTTGTCTTAGTCTCTCTCAAGTTCTGGACAAAAGGCTCGATGAACTGTTCTGGTTAGAAGGAGGAAAATGATATGGCCAAAAAAATAGTAGACGAGAGGATTCTTGAGACCAGAAGAAAGGTCTCAGCACGGGGGTTCTATTTGTTACTTTGGGGGCTTCTGATAATCCTGCTCTATCGGCAGTTTTATCTCGGTCAGGCATTCACTGATTATGGGGATATCTTCGTACTCTGGCTGATAGCAAGTTTTTATGTGACCATCGCCGGGTCACTTTCCGGTCTGAATTTGTTTGGTGGAAGAAAAATTAACTTTTTGCTCGTTCCAGTGGTTGTAGCTTCCACAACTTTAGGAGTAGGCATCTACCGAGGTTCAATTAATGGTTTAGGAGAAGGTTTATTAAGCTTTACTACAGCGCTACTAGGAGCAGGATTAACTTTAGCCGTCTTTATCCAACTTTATAGGACTTGGGAAAAAAGAAATCTAAAAGAATAGTCTTCCTGAAACCACGTCGAAAGCCGTGGTTTTTATTTTCTAGAATTTTTTTTGCTTGAATCTGCTTTCTGTTCAGCCAGCAACAGGTCTACCATTCGTCCGTAGCTCCGTACTCCATCTTCTTGTCTATTACTCTTTAGATAAGCATCATTAACATCAGAAGCTACTTCTTCTACTCTTCCTTCATGCTTCTTCCAGTATTCAGAGAGATTCCGCAGATCTCTGCTTACACCTTCATCATACCTATGGAGGAGCTCTGAAGCTTTCTCTGGGTTACTCTGAAAGAAAGCATTCATGGAGTGAATTAACGCCAGTAGCGTTCCTGAATATTTAAATTCAGGGTTATCATTACTTCTACTTGTAATCCAAGCTATATAATTTGCCTCGTCTTCACGAGCGAATCCTCGTTGGTGTGCCATTTCATGACAGGTTGTCGCCGGCAAGAGACTATGAGGGATATCTACATTAACGTTGGCTTCACCTGTGAATGGGAATAATATCCCAGAAATTCCTGTATAAGACATCTTTTCAGAAAAATATATTGGCTTTGCATCTCCAAATCTCCCCCCGAGTTCTGGATATATTTCTGCTGCTTTTTCATACCCTTGAGCAGCCTCTTCCCGTACCTTAGAAAAACCACCGTTGATAGTCATTACGCCATATTTATCTTCAACTAACTCCTGTCTGAGATCGTTAGCCTGGTTAATAAGATAAACACATAGCTCTTCAAGTTCTTGTTCGGAAACGGCTTCAACCTTCAGCCCTGAGATATCTGCAAAAGACTGACGGTTATAATTAAGCCCCCATATTATGACAAAGCATAAGTAAAGTACTCCCAAAAAAAGAAAGAGATTAATTAGACTAGAAGCTAATCCTTTATCACCGCGTTTTATTAGTATCTTTTTAACTAACGCCCTTATAGACAGTATAACAACACTTATAGGAAAGAGTAGGACAATGACTTCTCCTATAGAAAAAGGGACTAGCCCTGATAGCAAGCTTAGATAGCGGATCAACTCTTTCGAAAGAACTACATAATAACTCTCTATAAACTCAGGATAATAGGCAGTACTCCAGAAAAAAAAGAACCCTAAAGGACCTAATATCAATAGGATCAGCTTTTTCTTATTTCTATCCAAACTACCCATCGTAGTGTCCTCCAAAATTCCATAAAGATTAAAAATTTCTTCTTAACTATATTATGAAATATTTAGCGCCAAAAAGCTATCACTACATCCTTCTTTTCGCCACTCTAAGATTAATTCGTATTCTATATGGCATATATTTCTATATTAAAAAGTAATTTCCTGAAACAAACTAAAGATATGTTAAGAAGATATTTATTATACGGACTGTTAGGGTGGATCCTAGAAATTACTTGGACAGGTCTTGAATCTCTAATCAGCGGGGATTTGAGGCTATTGGGGTTTACAAACCTCTGGATGTTTTTTATTTACGGGTCAGCTGTTTTCCTCGAGCCCCTGCATGACTTTATCTCTGAATGGAGGTGGCCTGTAAGAGGGTTGATTTGGCTTGGCATAATCTGGGGGGTCGAATATATCAGTGGTCTAATTCTCTATAGCATGCTCGGAGTATACCCTTGGCACTATACTAGTCCACTTAGTATTCATGGGTTGATTACTCTAGAGTTCGCACCTGTATGGTTTGTCGCAGGGCTATTATTTGAACGGATTCATTACGCTTTGGATAATTGGACTATAGCTAGGTTGTGATGCTTAACTCGAACCCTGACTACTGGTAGAACTAGCTTTCTGTATGGGGGGTAGATATCTCCCCTCGCCGAATTCCAAGACCCAAAAGTCTGTTTTAGGGATTTTATATTTCTCTAGGGCAACTTCGAGGTCTTTTTCATGAGCATCGATTGCCTGTTCAGGATGTTCATTAAATGTAGCATAGTGATAACCCAAACTCTGGCTTGACTCTAATAACATATGAACTAGCACTGCCTCTTCCGGGTTCATGTGCTGAGTTTTCATATACCATCTTTTCTCATAGTTACCGAGGGGTAGAATGGTTAACCTAAACTTCCCGAACCTATCTTTAATTTCGTTTAAGAACTTATCATAACCCGAATCTCCACAGTAATAAATTTTTTCGTCATTCCCTTCAATAACAAACCCACCCCATAAGGTTCTGTTATTTCCCACCATTGTTCTTCCTGAATAATGCCGTGCTGGAACAAAGGTTATCTTCGTACTAGTAGAAGTAACTAGGTAATCCTGCCACCAATCCAGTTCTCTGACGTTTGAGAATTGGCATTGTTTAAGTGAATTGACTCCGAGGCCAACCAATATTTGAGGTTTGTGTTTTTGGTAAAGTACTCTCAAGGTTTTGAGATCAAGGTGATCATAATGGTCATGACTTATGAGTATTATATCTATTTCCGGTAGGTCTTCTATCTTAACTCCCGGGAGCCTAACTCTCTTAGGTCCAATTATACCCAAAGGTCCGGCACGCTTCGACCAGGTTGGATCAGTTAAGATATTCAACCCATCTAGTTGAATTAGTATTGTCCCGTGATTAATATAAGTAACCTTTATATCTCCTTGCCGCACACTTTCTTCCGGCTTTGGCTGTGGTCTATCACTAATCCACTTCGGCCATTTAACTGTTTTCATTTCCCATGCCCATTTAAGCATCTTGCCAATAGAATGGGATCTCTCCTTGTAGTAGAAATGCTTGCCGTTAAAATGATTGGAGATTGGTCCCTTGTATAATGGTCGGTTCACCTGGATAGTAATCCATAGCCCCGCAACTAACAGTAATATAAGTATAGTCCAAAATATATACATCAATTAATTTCACCCCATAGATTAGTCTTCCGCAGATACTTATCTATTATTATTGCAATATTTAACACTGATTTTTCCAAACATCAAAGATAATACCAACATATATTAACCCCGCACATAATTTAACGCGGGGTTAGAACATATCCGCTATATTATTCTGCTAGGAGCTTCTTCAACTTTTCTGCTTCAGAGACTGGTTGTCGGCAAGCAAAATTCCGGCAGAGGTAGGCTAAACCTTTGTCCTCCACAGGATAATCACGCATTCTGGAAATGGTTTGCTGAATCGTACCATCGTTATAGACAACTACAGAGGAAGGTCGGAATTCTTCAAAGAAGACTCCCTGCATCTTTGCTATTCTTTCCGATTCAAGAGGGCCGGCAAGAACTAACTCCTCCCCTTCGCCTACAAAGAATTGCAGCGCTTGGAGAAACGCTGTGTATCCAGGCGGATAGTCTTCCAAGATAGATTTAAAGAAATTGATTTGTATCTCTGCAAGTTCTTGCCATTTGTTTTCTCCGGTAATCTTCCAGATTCGTGCTAGGTTATAAGCACTAATGGAATTCCCCGACGGCATTGCTCCATCATACGTCTCTTTCGGCCTCAGGAGCAGTTCTTCAGCGTCACTTCCCGTAAAGTAATATCCACCATTTATATCATCTCTGAAAAGGCGCTCCTGCTCTTCTTGCAACATTAAAGCCTGTTGGAGATATTCCGGTTTACCACAGGCAGTATACAGTTCAAGTAAACCATAAATCATAAACGCATAATCATCAAGATAGCCCAGATAGTCGGCATTTTCTTCCCTATATCTTGCTAATAATCTTCCTCGATTGTTAAACATTTTTTCCATTATAAACATGGCTGCTTTCTCAGCGGCAAGTATATATTTATCTCTTTGGTTTTTATCAGTTTCTTTGGACGCAAATACCTGAGCAGCTTTGGCTAAAGCAGCAATCATTAACCCATTCCAGGAGACAAGGATTTTGTCATCTTTAAAAGGATGGATACGTTTTTCTCTTTCTAGAAATATGATTTCATTACAAGCTCGTAACAGTTCTTCCATTTCCTTAATATCTAGGTTGTGGCGTTGTGCAATCTCAGGCCAAACACTATAAATCTTACTGGGGATGCTCTTCCCTTCATAGTTACCTTCTTCATTGATCCCATAGGCTTCACAGTAGATATCAAAAATCTTTTCTCTTTGATCTAAGAACCTTGTAATAACCGTTTTTCCTTGTTCGCTTATATCTAAGGTTGTTTTGCCTTCATGGACATCTGCCAGACTATTAAGAAGAATCTTCCTGATTTCAAAATTACTCCAAACATAGAACTTACCTTCTTCTCCCTCCGAATCAGCATCTTCCGCACTGTAGAAACTGCCCTCAGCAGAAGTCATGTCCCGCAGGATATACTGAAAAATCTCCTGAGCTATTTGACCATATCTTTCTTTTTTGGTTAGCTGATAGGCTTCCAGGTAGACAAAGGCCAGCCCCGCGTTATCATAGAGCATCTTCTCGAAATGAGGTACAAGCCAGTGACGGTCTGTGCTATAGCGGGCGAACCCATATCCGATGTGATCATAGATACCACCATCTGCCATACTAGCTAGCGTTTTTTCTACCATCTCAAGCGCCTTACTCTGATCCTGCTGGGTAGAATGTCTCATTAAAAAGCCTAGGTTATGGGGCGAAGGAAACTTCGGGGCATTCCCAAAGCCACCGTATTGGTGGTCAAAACTTTGTTCCATCAAGGTATAGCCTTTGGTGATTACCTCTTTACCCCAAACGAAGATGCTGTCTTCCTGAGATTCTTTTGCTAGGGCAATCCCGGACTTACGAGTATCTGCGGTTAACTTCTTCTTGTTCTGATAATGGTCTGTAACCACATCATAAAGTTCCGCAGCTGTTTCAACAACCTTATCCTTTTCATTTTTCCATAACTCAGCGACCTGACTCAAGACATCCATTATTCCTGGACGTCCATATTGACTATGCTTGGGAAAGTAGGTGCCGGTAAAAAATGGTTGTTTGTCGGGTGTGAGAAGAACCGTAAGCGGCCACCCTCCAGCTCCTGTGAGAATCTGACAGTATGTCATATACATATGATCGATATCCGGTCTTTCTTCCCTATCTACTTTAATGGGTATGAAATTGTTATTCATAATTTCTGCCACTTCTTGATCTTCGAAGGATTCACGTTCCATGACGTGACACCAGTGACAAGTGGAGTAACCGATGCTTAAAAATATTGGTTTATCTTCCTTTTTCGCTTTATTCAGTGCTTCTTCGTTCCATGCATACCAGTCAATTGGGTTATATGCGTGTTGAAGAAGATATGGGCTTTTTTGATTAATCAGTCTGTTAGGTTGTTGATCAGTCTCAATCATTGGCTAACCTCCATTTATTTGGATACAGTACATGCCATAATTAGGTTATCAAACGTGACCTGTTATTAGTATGTCAAGATAGAAGATATTTATAAAAAAGCACGGATAGCATTCTACCGAATTATTATTTTTGTCTTAGAACAACTACCACCTTGGCGACCTGACCCATATAAGCGGTTAAAGACTCACCATATTTTCGATATTCCCGGCGGCATCGCGCATGGACATGTAGGAGCTGTTTGTTCTTGAGATGGATTTTCTTTAAACGATATTTATTTATTGTATTACCAAATAACTCCTTTATGCCCAGTCGTAACCATTTGTTCCTTTCTCCATATAATAAAATAAAACAAGCTATATCTTATGCAAACTAAAAAAATGTATTTTTTAATTAAGATATTTGAGGAGGAGTTAAAATGGGTTGTGATGATAATAAACCTGTTCCCTATGGTTACACTATGCCCAGCCATCAAAACTGCAATCAATACGGGACGACCGGTTGTAACTGTTGTCCCTCGCAATGCACGAAAATTCTATGTCAAAGAGGAGCTACCGGACCTACCGGTCCAGCGGGACCTAGGGGAGCCGTCGGTGCTACTGGACCTACTGGTGCTACTGGCGCTACTGGTGCTACTGGCGCTACTGGTGCTACTGGTGCTACTGGTGCTACTGGTGGAATAGCAAACTATGCAGATTTCTATGCGTTGATGCCTGGTGATAATGCGGCATCGGTTGCTGTCGGTGGAGACGTTGACTTTCCACAAGATGGACCTACTAGTGCTACTACTATTACCCGTACTGGTGTCGATACGTTCCAATTGGCTGCAATTGGAACGTATCAAGTCTTGTTTCAGGTGAGTGTAGATGAAGCGGGCCAGCTGGTCTTAACTCTTGATGGCACCGAGTTAGCCCCTACGGTGGTCGGACGAGCAACAGGTACTACTCAGATAGTAGGAATGGCTCTTGTGACTACGACAAGCCCAAATTCAATACTCACTGTGCGAAATCCTGCTGGCAACTCAACGGCACTAACTATCACTCCCTTAGCTGGAGGAGCAAGTGCTGTTTCAGCACACCTAGTTATCATACAAATTGCATAGGAGTAAAAAACCAAATAGGAGGATTAAAAATGGATTGTGATGATAATAAACGTATTCCCAGCCATCAAAATTGCTGCCCACCGCAATGCACCAAAATTTTATGTCAAAAAGGTGCTACCGGTGCTACCGGTCCTAGAGGCGCTACCGGTCCTAGGGGCATTTCTGCTGGCGGTGCTATCATACCTTTTGCATCCGGGAATGTCATTCTGCTGGTCACTGACGATCAGGGTTTGTCAGGAGCCCTAACTTTTCTTGGATTTGGAAATTATGGCAATGCCTTGCCCGGGGTGGGAGGTACGGTTGATATTTCAGCCGTAGATCAATTTGCTTTTTCCGTTCCTCGCAATGGAACTATCACCTCAATAGCAGCATATTTTAGCACGGCAGCAGACGAACTCAGCCTTGTCGGGACAACGATAACTATTACTGCACAGCTATATAGTTCTACCGCACCAGACAACATCTTTACCCAAGTTGCAGGCACTCTAGTTACACTAGCGCCTGCTCTTACCGGCATAGTTAGTGTCGGTACTACTAGTAATGGCATTCTGAGCGGGTTATCTATACCGGTTTTGGCACAGACCCGTCTTCTATTGGTATTTTCGGCAACAGCTGTGGGTTCGTCGCTTAGCAATAACTTTGTTGGATATGCTAGTGGAGGAGTTGCTATAGATTAAATTGGGTATCAAAAGACTGTTGGTAAATTTTCACTGACAGTCTTTTCACATATTATATCATCTTCATAGCATAGACTTTTATTATTTGGATGTGATTTCATGTCAACCATCAGTTTGTGTATGATTATAAAAAACGAAGAGAAGACCCTTGAAAGATGCCTCGACTCTGTTAAGGACATAGTTGATGAAATTGTGGTCATTGATACTGGCTCTATAGATAATACGAAAGATATTGCCAAGAATTATACTGATAAAGTCTATGATTTCGAATGGATAAACGATTTCTCGGCAGCTAGAAATTTCTCATATAATCAAGCAACTATGGACTATATTTTGTGGATTGATGCAGATGATATTATCCTTCCTACAGACAAGGCGAGATTCTTAGAGCTAAAAGAATCGCTTACTCCCTCGATTGACGTCGTTATGATGAAATACAATGCGAGCTTTGATCCTCATGGGAATGTAACACTTACCTACTTTAGGGAAAGGCTTTCCAAAAGAACTGGTAATTACAGATGGTGTGAACCAGTGCATGAATACCTAATGATTGCAGGTAATATAATAAATTCCGACATCTGCATAACCCATTCAAAGACAGATTACTCTGCTCCTGGTAGGAATTTAGCCATCTATGAAGCGATGATAGCACAAGGCAAGCCCCTTACTACCAGAGGCCTCTTTTACTATGCGCGAGAGTTGAAGGATAATGAGATATATGATGTAGCAATAGAATATTTTAATAAGTTTTTAGATTCTAATCAAGGTTGGGTGGAAGATAATATTAACGCCTGTCATGATCTTGCAGAATGTTATACCGCGATTGGAGATTATCAAAAATCTCTCATGACTATGCTAAAAAGCTTTGAATATGATAGCCCCAGAGCTGAGCTTTGCTGTCAGATAGGATATCATTTTAAAGCTTTAGAAGATTACGATAAAGCACTTTTCTGGTTTGAACTTGCAACTACACTGCAAAAGCCCAAAAATAGCTGGGGATTTATACAAGAAGATTATTGGGGCTATATTCCGTGCATCGAATTGTGCGTGTGTTATGACAAACAGGGCAATTTTGAGAAAGCTATTAAATACAATAATAAAGCTGCAGAATATAAACCAAACGATCCTGCAGTTATATATAATAGACAGTATTTTGAGAAGTTTAACACTAAATGTTATGATTAAAACCTCGAATTTTAAATATACGGAGGACAAACAGGCATTTTATTCAATCTTTATTAAACAACCTTTAATCCCCAAGATATCCCTCACAAAATAATTCTCGTCTTAAAAACCCCGCTTTCAGCGGTAAAGGAGCACAGTCCGTTATATTGATATAGTCTGACAAAATCAAATTCACAGCATTGTTGTCGCAGTATTTTACATTCACTGTGTCTTCCATGTCTTTTGCAATTTCAGTGATATATTTTTTCATTTTAGTAAGCTTGTTGTCACCCAAATAACTATTGATCAGAAAATGCTTGCTCTGATATTACGGATAGAAAGAAAAGGGAATCATTGTAAAATGTAAAACATGTTTAACGAAAGTGCCGTACCATAACCTTGAATATGTCGAAGTTATCGAGCGCACATTATTCTTCCGGTTAGCAAGCGGCGAAGTTTTGAATAGCTACGGAACGATGAGCCAGATTGAAAACAATCTGCTCAGCGATAAAAGGTTCATTAAGCCCCACCGCTCTTACATCGTGAATATGGACCTCTTAAACAGATTACCGATAAAGATATTATCACTTTGTCAAACAAGCGAATTCCAATCGCCAGAGATAGCTATAAGCGGATTAAAGAGACCTATATCAGCTTTTCGTTTGATGGAAGTAAAATCTAATTATAATAGTAACTTCTATTGTTAAAATTAACATTTGATGTTACTATTTAACAGTTCATGCTAACCCCTATTTATAGCTCAGATAACTCTTGGTTTTATCTGGGCTTTTAGGGTTTTTAATTAACAAAAGATATAAACCATATACTGATCCTCTACATATGATACTACAGGTAAAATTTAATAGACAGACATATGTCCTCTAATAAACTTCAACATGTTTATTAGAGGGTTTTATTTTACCTAATCAATCGTATTTCCCCACAAAACGTCCTTGTTCTGGTACTGCGATTTCTTCAAAATGTTCTACCAGCATTTCTAAATGACAAGTAAGTTCTTCACCTTGCATAGTATTCAATATACTTCAATCCCTTACCAAGCTTGATTATTGACAATATATAAATCATAGTGATACGATTAATATTTAGAGACTATCATTGTATAAGGATGTGACAAGATGGATGATCGGGAAAGAGTCACCACGGGCTTCCCAGGCTTGGATGAAATATTAGATTCTCTTCGTATGGGTGATAATGTCGTTTTACAGGTAACCGATATATCAGATTATAAAAAGTTTGTACTGCCATATGTCGAAAATAGCATCGCTACTGATAGAAGAGTGGTCTATATGAGGTTTGCCTCTCATGGCCCTATAATTACGGATCAAAAGGAAGTAGTAATTTATAATATCGACGCTAGCAACGGCTTTGAATCTTTCTCTACCCAAGTTCATCAGATTATATCCTCTGAGGGAAGAGATGTTTTCTATGTATTCGACTGTTTATCAGATTTATTACATGTATGGGCTACAGATTTGATGATAGGCAACTTTTTCCTTATAACCTGCCCTTACCTATTTGAGCTTAATACGGTAGCTTATTTTGCTATTCTTAAGAATACAAACTCTTTTGAAACCATTACGGCTATTCGGGAAACAACTCAAGTCTTATTGGACATCTATGAGTTTAAAGATCAAACCTATGTCCATCCCATCAAAGTATGGAATAGGTCTACACCAACTATGTTCCTCCCTCATATGGAAAAAGGGGATAAATTAATTCCGCTGACAACCAGCGCTGATACATCCAGGCTTTTTGCGGATCTCTCCCAGCATGGTTATGATAGTCCAAGAAGGAACTTGGATTATTGGGACAGGATGTTCTTAGATGCCTCCGATATCTATCAACAGGTAAAATCAGGAGAAATACCCCCAACAGAAGAAAAGGATCTTGTAGAAAAGTTATGTAAGAATATCCTGAGCAAGGATGAAAGATTCGTTAGATTACTCACTCAAAATTTTTCACTGGAAGACCTACTTCAAGTTAAGGCTAGATTAATAGGCTCCGGGTTCATCGGAGGTAAAGCAGTAGGGATGCTGCTTGCCAGAAAAATTCTCAGTCAAGATTCTGAAACGGATTATAACCAAATCCTTGAACCTCATGATTCTTTCTATATAGGTTCTGATGTTTTTTATACCTATCTGATTCAGAACGGCTTATGGAAACTGCGGATGGAGCAAAGAAATCCTGAAAACTATTCCACCTTAGCCACAACTCTTAAAAAGAAGTTATTAAACGGAGTTTTTTCTCAGGATATTAAGAATCAATTCTTGAGGATGCTAGAATATTTTGGACAGTCTCCTATAATTGTCCGTTCCAGTAGTCTTTTAGAGGATGGCTTTGGCAATTCTTTTGCTGGTAAATACGAAAGCATCTTTTGTATCAACCAAGGAACTCCAGAAGAACGTTATAATCAATTCGAGGTGGCCGTCCGTAAGATTTTTGCTAGTACTATGAATGAAGACGCCCTGATGTATCGTCTTAAAAGAGGATTAGCCGATCAAGATGAACAGATGGCCCTGCTGGTGCAACGAGTTTCCGGATGCTACAGAAATCAATACTTTCTACCTGACTTTGCCGGGGTTGGTTATTCATATAATACCTATGTATGGGAAAAGGATATGGACCCAAAGGCAGGGATGCTTAGAATTGTCACCGGTCTAGGTACTCGAGCTGTTAATAGGATGGCTGGAGACTATGCTCGAGTTATCGCTCTGGATAAACCTTTGTCTAAGCCTTATACCAACATTGAAGATTTCAAGCAGTATTCTCAATATAAGGTAGACTTATTAAACATCTCGGAGAATGATATGCAAAGTCTGCCTGTACAAACTTTAATTGAAAAGAATTTCGGTTTAAATTTATCTTTATTTGCTGAGCGAGATTACGTAGCAGAAAACAGAATGAAGGAATTAAACCTAAAGCACCGTGAATCTTGGATTATGACCTTTGAAGGTTTATTGTCTACTACGTCATTTGCTCAAGTGCTTCAAAAAATGCTCAAATCTATCGAGAAAGTTTACCAATACCCTGTAGACATCGAGTTCACTGTTAACTTCAGGGATGATGAAGTTTTTCATATAAATCTTTTGCAATGTAGACCTCTTCAAGTCAAAGGACTAAAAAGCAAAGTAGAATTCCCTAAGAGAATAGCTCCGGAAAAGGTACTCTTTGAAATTAGTGATAGTTTCATGGGGGGCAATATCCAACAGTTTATCCAAAGGGTCATATACATTGATCCTTGGGCTTACAGTTCTTTAAATGAGTCCGGCAAATATGAAGTAGCCAGAACGATTGGAAGAATCAATCACCTGGCTGACAAAAAGGATTTATCTATGCTCCTACTTGGACCTGGACGCTGGGGAACAAGCACTCCATCCTTAGGAGTTCCTGTCTTATTCTCAGAGATCAATAATATGTCTATCTTAGGTGAAATAGCATATCCTAAAGCAGGTTATCTGCCTGAAGTATCTTTCGGTACTCACTTCTTTCAGGATTTAGTAGAAGGTGAAGTCTTTTATGTGGCTTTATACCCAGAGCGGAGTGGCGTAGTATTTCAGACAGAATTGTTTGCTGACTACGAAAACATCTTGCCCAAACTAGTACCTCGCAAAGCATCTCTTCAGGATGTTATTAAGGTCTTTGATGTGGGCAAGGATGATATAAAGAATCTCCAGGTCATAGCTGATACCATGAAGCAAAAGGTGTTATGTATCTTCGCTTAACACAAATATTATAAAAGGAATGCCAGTTCATGTTGAACTGGCATTCCTTTTATGAAGCTTCTATAGGGTATTTTCGTTTTCTTCCGGGCCCGCTTTAATCCATTTATTCATTACAAGAGACGCGGTTAGGTCTCCAGAAACATTAACTGCAGTCCTAGCCATATCTAAAATTCTATCAACACCTATTATTAGAGCTATCCCTGCGGTAGGTATCCCTACACTTTGCAAAACCATAGCTAGAATAATAATTCCTACCCCAGGAGTTGCCGGTGTCCCGATAGAAGCTCCCACTGCAGTGACGATGACAAGTAATAGAGCTGTAATACTTAAATCGATGCCATATACCTGTGCTAAAAATATGGTGGCAGCCCCTTGGTAAAGAGCAGTACCATCCATATTGATTGTTGCGCCTAATGGTACCAGGAACTGAGCTATAGCAGGTCTAACCTTCAACTTCTCTTGTGCCGTCTTTATCGACAGAGGCATAACAGCTGCTGAACTAGAAGTTGAAAAGGCCAGTAACTGTACGTCACGTACATTCTTTATGAACCATAGGGGTGATTTTCTGTTGGTAATAAATATAATGAGAAAGTAAAAACAAAGCAATAACAGCAACCCTAGTAAAACTGTCAGAACATAGACTGACATCCCTAAGATGGCATCTATCCCAATCCGTATTGTTATCTGAGCAAGTAATCCGAATACTGCTATGGGAGCAATTACCATAGCCCACCTTACAACAGTCATACTGACTTCCTGAATAGAAGCTAGAATATCTAACATCGGTCTAGATGACTCTGGTTTCAATGAAACAAGTGCTATCCCAAATATAATCGAAAAAATAACTATTTGAAGCATTTGCATTTCGACCATAGCGCTTAAAGGATTCTCCGGTAAAATATTGGTAATCACATCGGGAAGGGAAGACATAGTCATCATCTCAGTAGTATTCTCCATCTCTGATATCGATGTGGTCATATTCAGTAATGAAGTATCTATTAGCTCACCTGGCTTTATAATTAAAGCAACTGACATGCCGATGGTAATGGCTACCGTGGTAGTTACTAAAAAATAAATTACCAGACCTAACCCCATTTTTCGCAACTGATCCATGCTTTCACTCGCCGCCAAACCACGTATGATAGAGGCGATGACCAGCGGTACGACAATCATCTGTATCAAGCTCAAGAATACCCGGCCAGGTAAAGCTAACCAATTCCCTAAAGGATAGCTGAAAGATTCTTCAACCAAACCCATACTGGGACTTAGCAGTAGCCCTACTCCTATACCAAGTATCATCCCCAACAGTATTTTTGCCCATATTTTCCGTTTCAGTAATTGGTGTAGGTTTCCCACAAGCCTTAGTCCTGAATCGTTTAAAATGCTTAAGTAATTATCGATCATAATTCTCCTCCCTAAAATCCTGCAGCATCCGCTACTATCTCAGTAATTCTTTTGTAAGATTATACTACATTATCATTAATAATTCACCCGTGGCCGCGCATTATGCCATCTTCTTTATTGTCAAAGATTTGGGTTCACTTAATTAAAACGGCAGATATTCTGCCGTTTTAATTAAGTGACTCTGTTTTAGTTGTGAATTTTGCATGTCATTTTATGTGACCTAATGAACCTTGTACATCCCTTTGCTCTGCATATAACTGAATATAGCCTCACCATGTTTTTGTTCTTCACTCTGGATATGATTCAGCGCTTGCCTGACATTAGGATCTTGAAACTCGAAGATGGCAGTATCGTAAGTTCCAGAAACATATTTCTCAGTCTGAAGCATATCCTGACAAGAATCTGCATCTTGTTGTTGAGACATTCCAGCTTGTCCTTGGTTCTGCTGCTGTTGTTGCCCTTGCTGCTGTCCCTGCTGCTGTTGCATATTTGGAACTTGACCACTAAGGATTTGATTAACTGTATTGTAGTGCCCACGCTCTATTTGAGCATGATTTTGAAACATTTGTTTGAGCTGAGGATCCTGAGTCTGATTCGCATAATTTGTATACTTTTTGATACACATTTCTTCGTGGCTCTTTAGGTCTTCCAATAACATTCTTTCTTTTTGACTTAATTGCATTAGTATAGCCTCCTTAAATTACATTCTTATGATAGGAACCAATATTTAATAATTCTAAGTTCCAAGTTTATTTTGCTGTAATACTTTAGTATTTATACAGATAATAACGAAATCTAAACAATAAATTGTTTAGATTTCGTTATTATCATAATTGCTTTTATTTTAAATAATAAATATATCCTGAAAGCTTCTTTGCTCTTCCAGGATATATTTTTTTGCAGAAAGATTGGTACATCTAATCTTGCACTTTAATTACAATAATAATGACGCAAAGAAACCGATTTGTCTATCCACATGACTATCGATATTCTCATGGCCATAATCAGGGTATACTTTAATCTCCTTCTTACATTGTAAATGATTATATAAAGCAAAACTTGTAGGTGGTGGGCAAACTGTATCCTTTAGCCCTACCGCTAGCAAGATGGGACACTTAATCCAGGGAGCAAAATTCATCGCATCAAAATAGCTTAGGTAGGTGAAGATTTCATCTTCTTTTTCATGTAATGGATCATGCATCCGAAAATACCAATCGAACTCTGTCCAAGGACCATCTGTGTGTTCTGTATATGATTTCTGCATATCAGTAAGAAAAGGTGATCCTCCATTAATTGCCGCTATTCTCGCAGTAATACCTCCAACTCTATCTGAGAACTTTGTTATGAGGGCGGAAGAGCTGATTGCTAAAGCAGCACCCTGGCTATTGCCAAAAAGCCCAATTTTAGTAGAATCAACCTCTGGGCGCCTTGCCAGAGATTCAATAATTTGGACACTATCCAGATAAACTTGTCGATAATAGTATTCCATAGGAGTATCAAGGCCCAATGTCATCCAGCCTGAAAATGAACCAGACTTATATTCTCGAGGATCTGGACTGTCTCCACATTGACCTCTTACATCCATAGCAAGAACAGCATAACCCTGTAATGCCCAAAGCAAAAGTTCACAAATCTTACCTTTGTTTGAGGAGTAACCATGGAATCGAACAAGGGCAGGAATCTTCTTGTTTATTTCTATGTATTTAGGTGTTAAGAACCAACCTTTGATAATAGCACCATCGGAAGCTTCCAGAGATGCTTTATATACTTTTATTTGATCTAATGGATAAGCATAATCCTCTAATTCTAACTCAAACCCAACTCGAAACTCTTTGAGAATATCCGGAGATTCAACATCTATTTTCCAACTTTTTAAACCTTTTTTCTCAGGAAAAAGTTCTTCCATTGCAGTTTGCCAGAAATCATCAAAATCCGCTTGTCTTGTCAGCTTTGGATTATATTTTTTTAGTTCAGCTACCTTCTCCCCAACTATCCCCATTCTCTTTCCTCTTTTCTAATCAGCATGACTTTTATTCTTCCAACTCAGAATCATTAGTCTTCCATAATTTATATTTTATTAGTTCTTTATCTAACTGATTTATTATCATACCTAAAAAAGCTATGTCATCAGCAAATCCCAGACCGACAATCCAGTCAGGAATTAGATCTATAGGTGAAACGAAATAAATCAGTCCTGCGAGTATCAGTAAAATAGCAGAACGCGAGATATCTTTATAGCCTCCGCTTACCCAATCCTTAACTAGAGAAAATAGAAGATGGATTCTGTCCCAGAGACTGTTAAAAATCGCTAAATGTCTATTGTTCTCTGCCTTAGACATTGCATTGCTTAATAAGTTTTTTATCTTATTAGGATTATCTATATATTGCTTGGCTTTTTTCTTCCAGCTTCCTACTTCTTGATCCCCGATTATTGGTTTTGCAAATTCTTTTGGTTTAAAACTTTCTGGCATATTTTTCCCTTTCCTTTTTTTCTACATTATAGACTTTTTTCTACATTATAGATATAAATCCTGCCGAACTCAAAGTAAATATATAGATCAGAAACCTCTTTTGCATAACAAAAGAGGTTTCTGATCTGAACTTTATGATTACTCTCTGTAAATTATGCTCTTTCAGGGAAATGACGGTCTTCGTCTTTAACTTTAAATGGAAACTTTCTTACTTCTTCGATGAAGGCTGCAAGATGTTCAGCTTCTTTCTCGAATAAAGCTATTCCTTTTTCAGGAGTCCCACGGAATGGGTTGCCGATAGTAGCATGGTCACTATATTCATGATGTTCCATCGGCACATAGATGTTCTCAGAACCCTTGAATTTAACTGTGATAGTTCCATCCATCTTAGAAAAGTTTGGACCCATCCATTTAGGAGCATGCGCTCTGTCATCAACTGCTCTACTCATATCTACTAAACTCATATCATGAGCCATCATCTGTGCAGTTTCCATTTCACCGGCGTGCCAACCAGGAGTCTCTTCAGGTGGCCCTTCTAGGATACCAGCAACAACTTCGCATTCTCTCTCTGTTGGGGTCTTATAGAAAGCTACAAATGCGCCATATTTATAACGAATTTGGCGGTTGAACTCATCGATAGGTTTGGTGTTAGAACCATGGTGAGTTACGAAGATAATTTTATTAGCTCCATGATAAATTAGGCTACGAGCGATATCGGTGAGCATTGCACGATAAGTGTTGGCAGATAGAGTAATCGTTCCTGCTCCTTCTCCCATTCGTCCCATATGATGAGGGGAATAGCCGAAAGGCATAAGAGGAGTATAAGGACAATCCGCTATTTTGGCAGCTCTCTCAGCAACATTTATGGTGGTATAGCTATCCGTTCCCAATGGAACATGGGCTCCATGTTTTTCACAGCTTCCTACCGGCACCATTACTGTATCCGTTTTCTTGAACCATTCGATTGCATCTACGAATGCGCATTCCAAAAGATTGTGTCTCATTACCATTTTAAAAAAGCACCTCCATAATATTTTGATTTGAATTTTAGTTCATAGTTATTATTTACTTTAGCTATAATTTTTAGTAGAAGTATTTTCTGGGTTTTTTATACTAAACTACTGTTTCTTAAGTCCTATTTTTTCCATAATATCAGCGATCATCTCATCTTGTTCGGCCATATACTCATCAAACTCTGCGCCTGTTGTTGGAGCGACAGTAACTGAATATTTCTCAGCAAAATCTTTAAACTCTTTGCTGTTAGCTGATTTCAAAAAAGCCTCCTGAAGCTCTAGAACAACTTCATCAGGGGTATCTTTAGGTACTGCTATCCCTCTCCACATTAGTAGATCAACATCATAACCTTCTTCTTGCATTGTAGGAACATCCGGCATAACTTCTAAACGTTCTGTCCCAACTATACCAAGGGCTCTCATTTCTCCTGCTTCTACTTGAGGGATAGCATCAAAAGCCATGTTAACCATTGCATCAGCTCTACCGCCTAATACAGCAGTAACACTCTCTTTGCTATCCAGAGGAATGTGCTTGAATTCTACTCCTAGGGCATCTTCGATAGCTACTGCAGTAAGATGATTAAAGGAGCCAACCCCACTGTTGGCAACTGTAACTTCACCAGGATTAGCTTTAGCATACTCAACAAATTCTTTTAGGTCTTTCCAAGGAGCATCCGCTTTTACTGCTAGCGCACTCGCCTCTTCAGTTATCTTTGCAACTCCTCTAAATGCACTGTAATCTTGACCCGCGGGCATATTGCCCTGATGGTAGGTAACGCTGATAGAAGTGGAATTCCATACTATGCTATGACCATCTGGGTCTGTTCCGAGAACATACTGATAGCCTACTGCTCCACCACCTCCGGTTCTAACATTAGCTACTATAGGTTGTCCCAGCTCCTTAGATGCTCCATCAGCTAGTTTCCGTCCTATTACATCGGCTGCACCACCAGCGCCAAATAGAACCGTCATGTCTATAGACTTAGTAGGAAATTCATTCTTTTGCTCATCATCACCAGTAGCACATCCCGCTGTCAAAAGTAACATTACTGCCAGTAAAATAGCAAAACCCTTTTTAATTCGCATTCCACAACCTCCTTTAGTTGTTTATAATATCCTTATTTAGTTTCTTCCTTAACCTCACTTTTTAGACATAGAAAATCTATCCTTTTTTATGAAAAAAATTCTTGCTTGTGTGCAAGAATTTTTTCATTGTATACAATTATCAATTACAGTTAGTTTATCCTTGTAGGACCTTCTTAACTTTTCTATTTTTAAGCCATAATCTCAGAGTTGGTGCAACTAACATGAGGACAGCGAGAATAAGAAAGACTAAGCTAACAGGACTTGTTAAGAAAATTGAAAAGCTTCCATCGGAATATATCAAAGATTTTCGCAAGTTATTTTCGATGGTATAACCTAGAACAAGTCCTAAAATAAGGGGGGTAACTGGGAAGCCTGTTCTTTTCATCATATAACCTAATAAACCTGCTAAAAACATTACAAATACATCCATGTAATTTAGATTGACTGCATATGAACCTACTACTGACATAACAAGAATCATTGCCATTAGATTAACTTTAGGAATGTCGAGAACTTTAACAAATACTTTCATCCCAAAGAACTGGATAAACAGGACCATGACGTTAATGACCAATATACTAATAAAGATGGCATAAACAAGAGGTCCATTGTCCGTAAAAAGAAGCGGTCCTGGTACGAGCCCGTGTATGAGAAGTGCCCCCAGCAAAATCGCTGTTGCACTGTCTCCAGGTATTCCTAATGTAAATAGTGGAATCAGAGCACCACCAGTAACTGCATTATTCGCAGACTCTGGGGCAGCAACCCCATCTATTTCTCCAGTACCGACTTTTGGGTTCTTCCTTTTCGCCATGTCATACGCTAGGAAACTTGCTATGGGACCTCCAGTACCTGGTATTGCGCCGACAAAGGTACCTATGGCTGAACTCTTCAGGTTTAGCCCAAAAGTAGACTTCATTTCTTGCCAATTAGGAAACGATGCTTTTACTTTCTGTTTATTCTTTTCATATGGTTTGTTCCTGTTTTCACTTGCCATTAGAAAATTATCAATAACTTCGGGAAGAGCAAACATACCAATCATCACCGGCATGAGTCCAATTCCAGTCATCAGATTTACATAACCGAAAGTATAACGCTGAAGCCCCATCACAGGGTCTAACCCAACGGTAGTAAGTAAAAGCCCGAATAGCCCTGCGAGAAGTCCCTTAACTACACTGCTTTCACTTAAGCCAACTATGGTAGATAGACCGAATACAACAAGAGCGAATAGTTCAGGAGAGCCAAACTTAATCGCAACTCTAGCGATCTGTGGTGCCACCAGAATCAGCACCAATAAACTGAAGATACCACCGAATACAGAGGAATAAATTGACATCCCTAGCGTTTTACCAGCTTGTCCTTTCTTTGCAAGCAAGTAGCCGTCAATAACCGTTGCGGCTGCAGAAGGTGTTCCAGGTATCCCTAAAAGAACAGAAGAGATGGATCCTCCTGTCATTCCGCCAGCAAACACACCTAGTAAAACAGAAATGGCTGCAACAGGCGTAAGACTAAACGTTAAAGGGATTAAAAGAATTAATGCTGTACTAAAGGTAAGAGCTGGGATAGCCGAAAAAACAATTCCAAGAACACTTCCAAGAAACATAAAAATAAAGTTTTCTACAGTAAAGGCAATCGTTAACCCTTCGGTGAATAACTCAAACATGTTTAAGGCTCCTCCTTCAATTATCTAGAATAAAATTCCAGTCGGTAGTGGTATCCGCAACAACCAGTCAAACAAAAAAAAGACACCAAGAGTAGCGACGGTAGAAAACACGATTGCCCGTGGTAAAAGTTTCCATCCTATCATTCGTAGCATTGTACTTAAAGCAATTATCATCCCGACATTAAATCCTAAGAAATAAATCATTAAGATTCCGAGAAAGAAAACGCCGAAGAGTTTTAGTGCACTACTAATTGGGAAAACTTCATTTTCCCGAACCCCTTCTTCTTGTAAACTTTCTGTCTCCAACTCAGTAGGAGATTCTCTTTTTCCATTATCAAAGAACAAAAGAACACTAAAAAATGCCATCAAAATCAAGATTATAAATGGAAAAAATTTAGGTCCTGGTTCTTCGATCATAGTGGTTTCGGGTAGATACGTTGTTAAGTAACCCCACACCATGACAAATGCTAATAGAATCACAGCAATTATTCGATTTTGCCTCATCTGAATTCATTCCCTCTCCTTTTTGTATAGTAAGGCTCATGTCGGAGACTTCTATAAAATGATTATAGCAGAATATTTAAAAATGTTAATATCTATTTTTAAATTATTTTTTAGTTCTTTTATTCTTAAGGCAATAAACATATTCTATATTTTTACTAATTA
>JAGXFZ010000007.1 GCA_024637055.1 Gracilibacter sp.
ATAGTTAGCAAGTTTCACCTAATCTTAAAAGTAATTTCCAACTTTGTCAATAATAAACCCGAACGTTAAAGTGAGTAAATTATTAAATGTTCGAGTTTTGTGTTTTCTCGGTATTACTTTGTCTGGAAACTTAAGCTGGCATATGATTTCTATCTAAATTAACGAATTTGGTAAACTCTTTAAGATATCCCAAATCAATGGTTCCTACTGGACCATTACGATGTTTAGCTATGATAATCTCTGCAATTCCCTTTTTATCTGATTCAGAATTATAATACTCATCTCTATAAATAAACGATATAAGGTCAGCATCTGCTTCTATAGATCCAGATTCTAATAGATCAGACATTACGGGTCTTTTATCCTGCCTCTGTTCTACTCCCCTGTTAAGTTGAGAAAGAGCTATTACAGGCACACCTAATTCACGCGCAACTCCTTTAAGACCTCGAGATATCTGAGCTACTTCTTGTTGACGGCTTTCCGCTCTCTTCCCAATTGTCATTAGCTGGAGGTAATCAATCATTATTAAACCTAAACCTTGTTCCATTTTAAGTCTTCTTGCCTTGGAACGAAGTTCTGCCAACGATATTCCTACTGTATCATCAATAAAAATCGGTGCTTCCGATAAAGGGCCAACTGCTTGAGTTAGCTTAGGCCAGTCAGAATCCAATAGCTCTCCGGTTCTTACTCGTTGTTGGTCCACCATAGCCTCTGAGCAAAGTATTCTTTGAACTAGTTGCTCCTTAGACATCTCTAGACTAAAAAGAGCAACTTTGACGCCTGATTTGATGGCGGCGTTCTGGGCCATATTCAAAGCAAAAGCAGTCTTTCCCATTGATGGTCTGGCAGCGATTATTATCAAGTCTGAAGGTTGCCAGCCAGAAGTTATCCGATCTAACTCTTTAAAATATGACGGTACTCCTGTTAAGTTCCCTTTATTAGAATAGAGATATTCAATCTTATCGAATGTTTGAAGCAGAATAGTCCGAATGTTAATAAACCCATCCTTCGTTTTCCGCTGCGAAATATCAATAATAAGTCTTTCTGCTTCTTCAAGCAGGCCTAAAGCCTCTTCTCCCGCTCCATAACCTTTTTCACCTATATAGCCTGCCATCTTGATTAGTTGTCTAAGAAGAGCTTTCTCCGTCACAATCCGAGCATAATACTCAATATTAGAAGCCGAAGGAACAGAACTGGCTATTTGTGAGACCGTTCCAATTCCACCGATACTCTCGAGCCTTCCATTCTGTCTCAGTTCTTCAGCAACCGTAACCAAATCTACAGGATCTCCTTTTTCAAAGATATCCCTGATTGCCATAAAAATATTTTTATGATTATCTCGGTAAAAATCCTCCGCTCGTAGGATTTCAAAAACAACGCTTCCTCTTTGGGGGTCAAGCATTAGAGCCCCTAGCACAGCCTGTTCTGCCTCCAAATTATGGGGAGGAACTTTGACAAGTTCCATCTTTTTCTCCTCACTTTTCTCAATCAACTAACGCTATTTGTAGAGCTTGTTCGATATTATCTATCGTTGTTACTTCTATGCCCTTTAGATCTGTAGGGACTTCACCCAAATTCTCTTCAGGTATAAGTACCCTATTAATACCCGCTTGTTTCGCACCAAATATTTTTTCGTAAATCCCTCCTACTGGTTTTACTTTGCCCTGGATAGATATCTCTCCAGTAACAGCTATATCCCGTCTTAGAGGTTTACCTTTTAATGCACTGTAGATAGCCATAGTAGTGGCTAGTCCTGCCGAAGGACCATCAATCCTACCTCCGCCAACTACATTAACATGTAAATCAAAGTCTTTTAAGTCTTCACCTGTTAGGTAGCGGATTACCGCAGTCGCATTAAACACTGCGTCTCGAGCCATAGTTCCCGCAGTCTCATTGAAACGTATGGTCCCCTTTCCAGAAAGACCTTTAAATACCTTAACCTCTATTTCAAGCAGAGATCCCAGAAATCCGGAAACCCCTAGTCCCATTATCCTTCCAACTTCTTTGCCTGGTGTTATTCTCTTATGAACATATGGGGTTAGCCTAGCTGAACGCAATACTTCTCTTATATCTTCCTCTTTGATTATTATATCTTTTTTTCCCTTATTTTTAAATCTAGCCAAACCGTAAGCATCTAATAAAATACTGTTTGCTTTTCTGCCCTCTATGACATACTCGCTTATGATATCTGGAATATTGTCTTCTAAAGTAACTTCCAGTTTGCGAGCAGCTTGTCTGACTATATGAATAATATGAGAAGGCTCAAGAGGAACAAAGTATACTTCTGCGCACCGTGACCGTAATGCGGGGTTAAGTTCATTTGGTTCTTTGGTAGTTGCCCCTATAAGGACGAAATCCGCTGGAACCCCTTCGTCGAAAATTTTCTTGATATATATAGGTACATTATTATCATTAGGGTCGTAGTAGGAGGACTCAAAGTAGTTTCGTTTGTCTTCCAATACTTTTAATAGCTTATTGAGTAGTGAAGGCTCCATTTCTCCAATTTCATCTATAAACAAAACCCCTGTATGGGCATCATTTACCAGACCAAACTTTGGTTCAGGAATTCCGGTATCTGCAAGGTCTCTTTTCGCTCCTTGATAAATGGGATCATGTACTGATCCCATCAGTGGATTTGTCACATCTCGAGGATCCCAGCGTAATGTGGTCCCATCAACCTCGATAAACGGAGCCTCTTTTGCAAAAGGAGAATCCGCAAATGTTTTTACGGCCTCTAATGCCACTCTAGCCGCGGACGTTTTTCCTACTCCAGGCGGGCCATAAATAATAATGTGTTGTGGGTAAGGAGTAGCTAGCTTAGCTAAAAGTGACTGGAGAGCATTTTCCTGGCCGATAATCTCTTCAGGCGACTGAGGTCTTAGAACTTCAATTGCCGAAGAAACGGGATTGGTTTGATTCATTTTTTCTAATAAAGCAAGTTTCTTTAAGGTCTGAGCGTTTTCCGGTCCTGTTGATTCTTTTAATACGAGAGTTTTAATTTCTTTGATATATTCTTCTTGGCGTTCCTGCATTTTTTCAGCAACTACCTGATTAAGTCGTTCTTCCACCGACTTTTTAGCCACAATCTCAGCAATCTGTTCCTCTATCTCTTCTAAAACTTCAGGGATTTTTTCTAATTTTGGTTGTGGTTGAACCGTCGGATCATCATTCACCAGTTTTTGTAGCCCCAACACCCTTTCACTTAAATCTTCGGAGCGCATCAGTGCTAAAACTTCAAGCTTACTGGCTTTAAGAATCAATTTATCTGTCCCATATAGATTTGATAAGACCACGTAAAGCGCATCTATTTCCATTTTCAGTTGTTCTAAAGTTATGGTAGTATCCTCAGCATTTATGTCTACATCTTCTTTATGCCTTAGGAATTTCTTCAGAATGCCTTTCACTTGGGTCACTTCCTTGTATATTACTATAGTTATTCTGCTTCTATCATAATCTTTAAATCAGCAACGACATCAGGGTGAAGTTTGATAAAGACAGTATGTTCGCCGATATTCTTAATAGGCTCTTTAACTTCTATCTTTCTTTTATCTATCTTAGTTTTGTAAACCTTTTCTAGTGTTTCTGCTATCTCCTTGTTCGTAACAGAACCAAATAATCTTCCTGTATCTCCTACTTTAACTTTTAGCGTTATTTTCATTTCTTCTATTTTACTTTTAGAGTCTTCAGCAGCCTTTTTTTCGTTTTGCTTACGCAAGTTCTCCTGTTTCTGTTTATGGGCAAGGTCTTGAACATTTCCTTCTGTAGCTTGTAAAGCCAGACCACGAGGTATTAAAAAATTACGGGCATAACCATCTGATACTTCACATACTTTCCCTTTTTTCCCTAATGACTTGACGTCTTCTTTTAATATTACTTTCATTGTTTAGCCCCCTCATTTTTTTCGGGTATACGCCGGAAATTTAAAACTAAATCAAATAAACCGATAATTAGTAGTACCAATACTACATAATAAGTAAAAAATACTGCAGAAATAATTACTACCCAGTACAATATACGAGGAATCTTAGGATGCTGAATAAGATAAGCAGCACAAGATATTCCTAGGATTACTGCTATCGCACTAATAATGACCATGATATTCATCCCAGCAATATTTAATAATTCATAGCTTAAATAATCCCCGCCTAGATACATAGATACTCCAATAATTGCTAACCAAACAGCGTACCAAGGTAGCCTCCAAAATGCAAAAGGAGTGCCCTTTTGATATTTCCTCTGAGAAAATCTGAATACTAAATAACCCAGCCCAATCTCCAACATACCTAGAATACCCGCTAAAGCAGGTAAAAGTCTATAATATAGAGGAACCGCTGTTCTTAGATGTCCTTCAAACTCTGATCGAGACAATCCCTGCTTTTCAAAAGCCTGTATTGTTCCACTTTGCTCATATAGTTGAATATTCTCTTCAATCCTCTGTTCAAGAATATCCGGTTGAAGTGCTTGAACTGTGGTAGGAACTGTTGGCAAGGCACTTAGTAAGGCAGCCAAGACCAAACTCCAAAACATACTTTGCCCTATGGTCAGTCCTTTTTCTCTAAGCACGAGAAGAAGAATCCCTGCCCAGGGAGTATATCCGATCTGAGTAAGACTCTGTTCAAAACCTAAGGGAATAATGGAAGCTAAATACCCTATGGCTAAGAATGATACAGTTAAAAGTAGCCCTGATCTCCATACATGAATGAATAGGGCAAAGATGAGCAATATTTCAATTATCCAACTCCAGGATAGGAACAGTGATGAAAAAAATGGTACGAGAAGTAGCACTATCCTGGATGCATACTGAAGAGCATCCTTATCACTAATATACATTAAATAACTACTCCCGTTTTAATCATTCTCTGGTACTAGGTAACCAAGCAGTAGACTTAGATCTCCCCATTCGGACTCCAAAAACAGATAATCATCTTCCTGCCATTCTGCCATCTGTTTATATAATACCCTGTCCAACCGAGAAAAATCAAAACCCAAGCGGCGGGATAACAGATAACTCAAGCCCACAAGTTTTGAAAGGCTATCTAATATTTCTGTTTCCGAGGAATTCAATGCTCCGTGCTGAACCATCC
>JAGXFZ010000067.1 GCA_024637055.1 Gracilibacter sp.
CCTTGGGACAGTGGCTAAATATTTTTAGTATTCTCGGCGGTTTTATGATTTTAGTTTTAGCTTTAAAGCTCTTGGGAGTCTTCGAACTCTCCTTTTTAAGCAGACTCCACTGGGAACCAGAATTCTTCACAAAACTTCGCCAAAGACCATCTACAGGTCCTGTTATTGCTTTTATTGTCGGTCTAATCTTTGCCATAGCTTGTTCTCATTGTATAGCTCCAACTCTTTATACTATTTTATTTATGGCTGGGGCCAGTCAGAGCTGGCTGAGCGGAATGCTCATTATGGGAATCTTCTCCTTTGGGCTAGCTATACCATATGTAATCACAGGTATGTATTATCATAAAGTCCTTCAATTATTACAACGTTACAAAAATCAACAAATCATTGCTCGACGTATACTCGGAATTCTAATGCTATTTTTCGCCTATATAATGTTTACAAATCAGCTGACAGAAGTTACTGGTTTCTTATCAAGATTTTTGCCAAGCCTACCTTATGGCATGTAGGATTCAGATGGATTTTGACTCCATCTGAATCCTAGTCGTTCCTCACAATCCCATGGTAACTCGACACCCGCTGAGGTCCTTAAGGCAATGACGAAAATGCATCCAAAATCTCGAAAGAAGCATCCCAAACGTAGACAAATAAAATAATACTGCTTATACTTAGCCTAGCCTACTATATTAAGGTTTTAAGAAATTCAGGAGAAGATATGAAAAAAAATTATATGCCAGGATTACTCTTATGTATGATAATAGCTGGTCTTCTATTTGGTGCATCATTTCACATAATATTAATGCCTTTATTTAATGGGCAATTATTACATTGTATATTAAGTGGATTATTATTTGGTCTAATAAATTATTTATTTGCCTATTATTTCTTTAATAGATATTGGTTATTACAAAAAGAAAATAAACAGTTGAATAATTATGTTTGGGTAGATCAACTTACAGGAACTTTTAATAGAAGAGCATTTGAAAAAGACATTATTAGCCTGGACTGTGAGCACACCAATTCTATAATTTTTATTGATATCGACAATTTTAGGGAATTTAATAATCTCTACGGTCATCAGGTCGGCGACAAAATATTAAGCAAAGTATGTGAAGTACTTAAAACTAGTCTCCGAAGTAGTGATGCAGTATATAGATACGGTGGAGAAGAATTTGTGATAATACTAAAAGATTGTAAGAAAAGCCATACAATAGCCATGGGTGAGAAAATTAGAACAAAAATATGTGCCTTAGATAATTCTCCTTTTCCGCCAATCACTGTCTCGGTAGGAGTAGCTTGCACTACAGGTAATGGTAACAAAATCATTGATATAATAAAAGCTGCAGATATAGCTATGTTAACCGCTAAGAAGAAGGGTAAAAATCGAGTTGAAGTTTTCGATAAATCACTTACTCTCTAGATTTTAAATAGTGTGCTTTTTTAAAGGAAGGGCGTAGCGAAACCTGAGTTTCGTTACGCCTCTTCTATTATGTCATGTTATTATTTTACCTAAGATAGGATAACGGATTGCGTGACGAGCCATTTACTCTGACCTCAAAATCCAAATGTGGGCCTGTACTACGTCCTGTAGAACCAACCTTGCCGATAATACTACCGCGTTGTACCTTAGCTCCTACAGATACTGTCATCGCAGAAAGATGTGAATAGCGCGTCGTAAGTCCACTACCGTGGTTAATAACAATACTATTACCGTAATTTCCTTGCCAAGCGGCAGAGATAACTATCCCATCCTCTGCTGCATTAACAGGGGTACCGCTGGGTGCAGCAATATCAATTGCAGGATGAAATTCTCTGCCCCGATAGCCATAACCAGAGGTAATATAACCCCTGAGGGGCCATTGTAATCTACCGCTTTCCCCTCCTCCACGAGATACTTCTATTGGCTTTGCTCCCCGGATTACTACACGATTTATGGGTTTAAGCGTAATCTTCTCCGACAGAGTTTCCTTGGCTGTTTCTCTTCCATTAATTTCAGTTATTAGGTAAGTTACTTGACGAGAACCGTAAGCTCCTGCTTGTTTAATTTTCATTTGTCCCTGACTTAAGCTGGGATCGTATTCGTTTACTATAGAATAAGGTACATCTTCTTCAACAGTCTTTTGTAAGGTATATACAACTGTTAACAACGGCTCAGATTTGACTAGGTCGATACTATCCCCTACGTTAATCAGTTCCTTTACCTGGGGGTTAGCCCCTTGTAATTCTTCAACGGTAATATTATTAGCCCTGGCAATTGTCCATAACGAATCCCCTTCTTTCACCTCATATCGAATCTTTTCAATCACTCCCTGGGTCAGGGTCTCCCCCGCCTTTTCTAGAGTTATAAGCTGTTTCAGAGAGCTTTTAGCACCAATAACTTGTACATCTTCCTGAAAAACTACATTCTCAATTGTTACTTTTTCGTTATCTATGGATAAGTACTGCTTCTTTACCAATTCCAAAACTTGCCTGGCACTTTCATCAGAGGCTAAGTAGACCACAGGTTCTCCATTAATAGTGATGGCCCAACTTTGCACTTCCCAATCGAGCTTCTCCTTCAAAAAAGTAACCAGTTGTTCTTCATCTATAACAGTATCTTCGTTCTCAATCTTTTTTTTATCGTATTCTAATATGTTTCCATAACCGTTAATATTAACTAAATATTCATCAGTAAGCTCATTCTCTGCTTTGTTTAAAGCATTATCTACCTGACTTTCATTCTTAACTAAAACCTGAGATTGGCCATCAATAATTAGCATAAACGCTTTATCACCAGAAAATATATTTAATACAACAGCAAGAAACAAAAACAGACTTAAAAGACTTAGAAGGTATACTGTTTTGCTCCGCACTATTTGAAGAAGAATCCCCTCACCTCCCTTAAAGTAATAAAACTGTTAGACACGTTAGATATAAGGGTTAATCTTTACCTTAACATTTTAATATATAAAATTGATGTTTTTTTTGTGGAATGGTGAAAAACTTGTGAACAATAGGTAATATAAGAGAACTTGATAATATTCACAAATCAATCACAGAACTATAAAACTTTGGTCAATCTAGTGTTTTATAATGTATTTAACACATATTGATCAGCCAATCTAATTTTGTGTTCATCTCCTCCTATGTAATAGCATGTGCTGTTTTACGGCACATGCTTTTGTTATAAAGTCCAACGTAGATAATCAATTAACAGGAGGCCATTTGTTATGCATTTCCTAGATAGTAATTTATATGGTTTGTGGGGAACAGTGCTATTCAATATTTTACTTTTCGGTATCTTTACCTATGCGGTTTTTAAACCTACTACCAAAAGAGATTGGCGTACATTAGGTGCATTCACAGCATTTATGGTTGCATTATTTAGTGAAATGTTTGGATTCCCTCTGACAGTATATTTTTTAACATCTATTCTTGGGAGCAATTACCCTGTTCTTGATCCTCTTACCCATCTCAACGGTCATTTATGGGTAGCTTTAGCGGGAGGCTCACCACTTCTGTACTCAATTTTGCATCCTCTCAGCAGTATTTTAATTTTTAGTGGGTTGTTTGTAATCGCCATAGGCTGGAGGGGAATACACTCAGGAAATGGTGAGTTAGTTACACAAGGTATATACAAATATATTCGACATCCTCAGTACAGTGGCTTTATATTAATGATTATCGGATTCCTTGTACAATGGCCAACAATTATCACCTTAGTTACTGCCCCTATTTTATTGTTTATGTATGCCAAACTCGCTAAAAAAGAAGAACTCATTATGATAGAACTTTTTGGAGAGGAGTATGAGAATTACAGAAAAAATGTGCCGGCTTTCATTCCCTTTATCAAATAAAAAGGCAAACAAAAAATGCTTGCCCTAAGAATTAACCCTCCAAAATTCAATTAACTCATTGCGAAAGCTTTACATTCTCTTGCACAATTAAAACATGTAGTAGCACAATGCTGGGACTCTGGATCTGGAAACCGTGAACATTCATTCCCACAATTCTCACATATAGTTGCACAAAGGCTAGCAAGCCCTTTAGCAAAAAGACTGGTGCGTGCAATATATTTGGCTGTAAATGTACATATGTCGGCACAGTCTCTTAGAAGCAACAATTGACGGGTTCTCATATTGATATCTTGTTTTTTAGCTATCATCGTTATCATGTGTTCACAAGTTACTTCGCACTCTTGCAAAGTTTTTAGAATATGATGATGATGGTGCATATGATGGGAAGACAATTTTATCACCCTTCCTTTTTTCTATATTACTATTCTTAATCAAAATTTTTGTGTTTGTCCGGTTTAACATATTAAAAGAACTAGGATATTGTTATTTAACAATTACCTAGTTCTCTTTAGCAATATTCTTAGTTTTTTATCTATTTATTTGGAGACACATGAATTAATTTTACAATATCACTAAATAGTGCTTCAACCTTAACGATTTTCATAGAAGCTAATGTAATACTTTTCTCCGTTCTTCGATTAATATTTACGCCACTATGTTTTACTGTTAGAGGATTAATCCAATCCATGATCTTACCTAAAACTGTACCTTCACTACGAACATGTTCTAGCAAATATAAATTTCCTTCTGGTTTTACGACCCGCCTCAATTCTTGAAAACCTTTCTGGGCGTCGGGAACTGAACAGAAAACACAAGCTGTAATTACAGTATCAAAGGTATTATCAGGAAAAGGAAGTTCCTGAATATCTGCTAATTTTAATTCAATCTCCGCCAGAACATGAGGGAGTTTTTGTGCAGCGATTTCCAGCATCTTTGGGCTAAAATCGACCCCTATTACTTTTACATCGGAAGAATAATGAATCAGGTTGGCACCCGTACCAACTCCTGCTTCCAATACTAATCCTTTAGCCTTAGTAACTAAGGTTTTTCTCCATTTTAGCATGCCTATTTTCTCCATAGGAGCCATCATTAGGTCATAACTCTTTGCCTTTTTGTCATACTTCCTCATAGTTTCAGTAGTCGGATTGCTCTCCATAATAACGTACCCTCCCTAAGAATATCTTTTCCCCCAACAATGTTTTCTTCTTATATTTTAACATTTCCTTATTGTAAGACAAATTAAGCATTCTTAGCAACTAAGAATGCTTAATTTTATAGTAAGGGAGGCCGCCGACAACTAGTAAAAAGCAGTCTTGCAACACTTCCGTTGTTTGTCCAAATCCCTTATTACATCTATTCGGATAGTGCATTATTAACAGCTTCTTTAATCGCTTCTGAAGTCATACTAGCTCCTGCAATTCCATCTACTCCTGTGGATTGTGCTCCTATAATTAAAGCAGGAATTTCCTCTATTGCCTTTGTCCCGATCCCTTGAGTCTCATCATGTTCAAGAATATCAACTTCAATAATTTTTCCTTCTTTCACTATGACTGATACTTTTAATCCAGGGCTTATTCCTGCGTCACTGGAACCTTCATAGGTACCATCAGTATAGTCAGCTGTAGCTGGTGATTCACTTGGAGTCTGGGAATCATCTATAGATGGTGATTCACTAGGGGCCTGAGATTCATCTGAAGCCGTAGATTCACTTGGGGCCTGGGGTTCAGTTTTTGTAGCAGAACTACATCCAGCTACAAAAACTGTTACGATCAAAACTACAAATATAAGCGTTACTAATTTTATTTTTCGCATATTTAGTCTCCTTAAAAATTTCAATCATATGTTATAACAATAAAATAGCATGTCCAATCGAAGATTTAGTATTGAATGGACACGCTCTTCGTCAGGGTAGTTTTAGGTCTTACCCAGGACTAAACCTTATGTCCTTCTTTGCAATGAGCAACCTCTCGTAACATCCAATGTTTAGTAAACATAAAATTCTGGCCCCCTTTATTAATTTGAATTGATATTATCTTCTACATAATTTTACTATTTAATTGTGCATAATTTATGTTTACTTTATGGACTATTATTGAATTTTCAGTGATAAACATCACAATAAAAACTATTCATAATAAATAGTTTTTATTTATTCTTACAGAGATTATTAATTGAGTTTTTTTAAATGTATTTTCATCTATAATCAAAATAACTTCTAGGTCTTATTACTCCACTGATTTCTATACTGTTTATACGGTTCTAGATTACTGTTACAATCTTTCTTTGCATCTTTAATAAATTTTCATAAAGAGTTTGCAGCCTAATCACATACCCATCATATTATTAACTATTAAATATATTAAGCTATGTGTAGGATAGCTCATTTTACTTGTTATCCAAGAAATTATAAAATATAAAGGGGACTTGATTACATGCAAAATAATAGGTTACGATTCATTGCTAGAATTGTTCTTCTAGTTTTTGGAATAGCTGCTGCTGGAATCTACATTTATATGATCGCTGGAAAAAGTAATGATACCACAACAACGAGTGCACCTGGTCCCATAGTTAATAATCTGGGAGGAATCCAGATTATTGCCGTCTGGAAAAAAGCTGATTCCCCTAAACAAAGATTTCAACTACAATTGAATAATCATTCTGGCGACCTTAACCAAAGATTTATGTTACAGCTAAATAACCAACGCTGGGATTTGAGTAAATATTATTTTAAGGATTCTATTGTGTTAAGAAAAAACGGAATCGAGCTATCAGGTTCCGATATCTCTGAGAATAGAGAATCAGATATGCATCACTTAGAAAATGAAGTAGTTATTGAAAGTCCAGAGTTTGCTGATTTTAAAGAAGGTGATGAATTGACTATGATTATCAATAATATTGCTGATACCCCTGAACGAGTCTTTACTTGGACCTACTGATGTGAATCATCACGCTTCTCCTCAACTGGAATTATTAACTGGGGGTTAAAAGATTTAAGAACATCTATCTCATTCTTCCTAAAGCTTGGTCCAAGTCAGCAATAATATCTTCCGCGTCTTCGATTCCTATAGATAACCTGACTAGATCAGGTGTCACTCCTGCTGTAAGCTGATCTTCTTCTGATAACTGAGCATGAGTCGTACTCGCTGGATGGATTACTAGAGACTTTGCATCCGCTACATTTGCCAATAATGAGAACAACTCAAGATTGTTGATAAATGCCTTTCCTGCCTCTACCCCGCCCTTGATCCCAAATGTAAATATGGAACCTGGTCCTTTAGGAAGGTATTTTTGGGATAACTCATAGTATTTGTTTCCTTCAAGTCCAGGATAATTAACCCAGGAAACATTAGGATGATCTTTTAGAAAATCGACTACTTGCTTTGTGTTGGAGACATGCTGTCTAACCCGTAATGAAAGTGTCTCTAGTCCCTGTAAGAAGAGGAAAGAATTCTGGGGACTAAGGGCAGCTCCTGTATCTCTGAGCAGTTGGACTCGGGCCTTGAGGATATAAGCCAAAGGCCCAAAAGCTTCGGAGTATATAAGACCATTATAGCTGGAATCTGGTTCCGTAAATCCTGGGAACCTGCCACTGGCAGCCCAGTCGAATTTACCAGCATCGATGATTAATCCTCCGATTGATGTGCCATGTCCACCAATGAATTTGGTCGCCGAATGTACAACGATGTCTGCTCCATATTCAATCGGCCTTAACAAGTAAGGAGTAGCGAAGGTATTGTCAATAATTAAAGGTAGCCCATTTTCATGAGCGATATTAGCAACAGCCTCAATGTCGATGATATTGGTTCCGGGATTACCGATGGATTCGATAAATACCGCTTTGGTCTTATCGTTGATTACTTTACGGAAATTTTCAGGATCATCAGGATTGACGAAATGAGTTTTTATTCCAAGCTTAGGTAAAGTAATGGCAAATAAATTATACGTTCCACCATATAAGGTACTGGCTGCAACGATTTCATCTCCTGCTCCAGCGATATTCAGAATTGAGTATGTGATGGCCGCAGAACCGGAAGCAACCCCAAGTGCTCCTACCCCACCTTCAAGTGCTGCTATCCTTTGTTCCAATACGTCCGTGGTCGGATTCATAATCCGTGTATAAATATTACCAAATTCTTTGAGTCCAAAGAGATTAGCAGCATGATCAGTGTCTTTGAACACGTAAGAAGTAGTCTGATAGATAGGCACTGCTCTCGAACCAGTCGTTGGATCAGGCACTTGACCAGCATGTACCTGCAGGGTATCAAATTTCCAATTATCTTTACTCATATATTCTATTTCCCTTTCTCAATAGCTTACCCAATTAATTATCTTGAAATAAAGCAGTACTTAGATAACGTTCTCCTGTGTCAGGTAGTATTACAACAATAACTTTGCCTTCATTCTCAGGACGTTTGGCAACTTCCATAGCAGCATAAGTAGCAGCTCCTGAGGAAATTCCTACTAGCATACCTTCTTGCCTTGCTAGAGCACGGCCGGTTTCCAAGGCTTGATCGTTAGTCACTCTGAAAATTTCATCAATAACCCCGGTATTGAGTACCTCGGGCACAAAACCAGCACCAATTCCTTGAATCTTATGCGGCCCTGGTTTGCCTCCTGAAAGTATAGGCGAATCATCAGGCTCAACAGCAATTATTTTCACATCAGATTTACGAGATTTTATTACCTCACCTACACCAGTAATGGTTCCACCAGTACCCACACCACCAACTATAATATCAACTTTCCCATCTGTATCAGCCCATATTTCTTCAGCAGTTGTTTTCCTGTGTATTTCAGGATTTGCTGGATTTTCGAACTGCTGAGGAATGAATGAATTGGGAATCTCTTCTGCTAATTCTAATGCTTTTTTGATAGCACCTTTCATTCCTTCAGCCCCTGGTGTAAGAACGAGTTCAGCACCATAAGCTTTAAGAAGATTACGTCTTTCCATACTCATAGTATCTGGCATGGTAAGAATCAGTTTATATCCCCTAGCAGCAGCTACTAAAGCTAGACCAATGCCGGTATTCCCACTCGTAGGTTCAATGATAACCGATCCTTGTCCGATTAAACCCTTGTCTTCAGCATCTTTAACCATATTGAAACTAATTCTGTCTTTGACACTTCCCCCTGGATTAAACGATTCTAACTTAGCTACAATATCGGCCTTTAATCCTGCTGTGATTTTGTTCAATCTTATCAGAGGAGTACCACCAATTAAGTCTGTTAAATTCTCATAAATCTTTCCCATAATTTCACACCTCATTTAAATTATTATAATCCCTATAGGTTTACTGTCCTTTGGGTATAATATTAGACTCTCCGTACTATTATTGTCAAGTGTTTTGATTAAATAATAGAAACTTTTATAGGAAACATATAATTATTATGACTTAAAGACTTAGTATTTATTTCTATTCACTTAAAAGCCAACTTAAAAGTTAAGCACATTTAGTTCTTGACTATCTAAATATAAGTATATATACTTTTGAGCAAACACTACTAACTTCATAGGAATACTTTCTTATCAAGAGCGGTGGAGGGACTGGCCCTATGATACCCGGCAACCGACCATAAAGGTACGGTGCTAAATCCTGTAGGATATTCTATCCTAGAGATGAGATTTACTGCCTCTTTCTTTCTAGGAAGAGGCTTTTTATATCTAGAATGATTAAACCGAAAGGAGAATTTTATGAAGAGTCTTGATATTCTAACTGAACTCGCTCAGCTTGGCAATAGAATCGACCCTAAAGGCGCTGTGAGTTTTCCGATCTACCACTCTGCTACCTATGCTCATCCGGAACTTGGTAAAAGTACAGGGTTTGACTACTCGAGAACTGCTAACCCTACTAGATCAGTATTAGAAAATGCAATCGCTGGCTTAGAACGAGGGTGTAAAGGTTTAGCCTTTGCTTCGGGAATGGCTGCTATAACAACTGTACTTTCCCTTTTTAAGCAAGGAGATCATCTGATAGTTACCGAAGATCTGTATGGCGGTACTTTTAGATTGTTTGAACAGATTTATAAAGAGTTTGGGATAACTGCAACTTATGTTGATACAAGTAACAATGATCTTATCACCCAGGCAATTCTTCCTAACACTAAGGCAATTTTCTGTGAAACTCCTACAAACCCTATTATGCGGATAGCTGATATCGAGGCAATATCCAAGATCGCACGCGCACATAGCCTTTTAACTATTATCGATAATACTTTCCTCACCCCATTCCTTCAAAGACCTTTGGAACTAGGGGCGGATATCGTGATACACAGCGCAACTAAGTTTCTAGGAGGTCACAATGATGTTGTAGCTGGCCTAGTCGCCACTAATCGGCAAGACCTAGCTGACCGTCTAACCTTCTTACAAAATGCACTAGGCAGTATCTTAGGACCCCAAGACTGCTGGCTTCTCCTTAGGGGTATTAAGACACTAGGGCTTCGGATGGAGCGACAGCAACAGAATTCTATAGTCATCGCATCTTGGCTCACTAACCATCCCCTTATTGATGAAGTGTTCTATCCAGGCCTACCACATCACCACGGACACGAGATTCAACTTAATCAAGCTTCCGGTCCAGGAGCAATTATCTCTTTCGCTTTACAGAATAAGGATGATGTGCCCAAGGTATTGAAAAATATCAAGCTTATCTCTTTTGCCGAAAGCCTTGGTGGAGTTGAAAGTCTTATAACCTATCCTTTCATTCAAACTCACGCAGATATCCCTCTCGAAAGAAGAGAAAAATTAGGTATCAATGAAAGAGTGCTTCGACTATCCGTTGGAATCGAAAGTATTCAGGATCTGCTTGATGATCTTGCTCAAGCTCTAAAAAAATAGAAACTATTTCAACCATTATTGAACTTATATCAAACTTGGAATTAAGAAAGGACTGCTGATTAATGAAAAAAGACTATCATGATTATAATACTCTTCTCCTTCATGCGTCCAACGATCGTGATCCGCTAACCGGAGCGCTTAGTACTCCTATCTATCAAGTCTCAACTTTTCATAGGGACTCAGAAAATCCATCCAAATATGATTACTCGCGCTCCGCTAACCCTACACGAGATGTGCTAGAAGATCATATCGCCCATATGGAAAATGGAATCCAAGGGTTTGCCTTCTCTTCAGGCATGGCCGCAATAAGTACAGTTCTGCTTCTTTTTTCTCCGGGTGATCATCTGGTGGTTTCCAAAGATATCTATGGAGGTGCCTATCGCCTGTTCACCCAAGTGTTCAGTCAATGGCAATTGGAAGTGGACTTTGTTGACATCACTGATACCAATGAGATAAAAGCAGCCATTAAAGACAATACTAAAGGAATCTATTTCGAAATCCTTTCTAATCCCTTTCTTAAAGTTGCCGACCTGAAAACAATAGTGGATATCTGTCAACAAAATAGTCTCTTAAGCATTATAGATAATACTTTTCTCCCCCCTAATTACTGTCGCCCTCTAGAATTCGGTGCAGATATCGTCCTCCATAGTGCTACTAAATTTCTAAACGGCCATAGCGATGTTATTGCGGGAGTTGTTGCAGTAAAGGATGTCTCCTTAGCTAAAAAAATTGGCTTTCTGCAAAACGCCTTAGGGGCAATATTGGGGCCGCAGGATTCTTGGCTTTTAATCAGAGGGATGAAAACACTAGGAATCCGGCTTGAAAGGCAAACAGATAGTGCTTCAAAAATAGCCCCATGGCTTAAATCACAGACATGGGTAAAAAAGGTTTATTATCCTGGATTAGAAGACCATCCAGGAAAAGAAATTTTAAGTGATATTTCTACCGGTTATGGACCTGTTATCACTTTCCATGTTATAGATGATAAAACTAAGGGATTATTACTAGGAAAGCTCTCTCTTCCAGCCATTGCTGTCAGCCTTGGAGGGGTGGAAAGTATCCTCAGCCACCCTGCAACCATGTCTCACGCCGGGATGCCAAACGATGTAAGAGAAGCACAAGGGATAACAGATAGAATCTTTAGATTTTCCGTGGGATTAGAACACCCGCAAGATCTGATAAATGATTTCGAAAATACTATTTCGAACGTATGAAATGATAAAAACGACTTATGATAAGCCGTTTTTATCAGGGTACTAATATTATTTTTGCTTGCCCAATTGACTCAAATCAAAAGGTGTCTCCTGATAAACATAATAATTAAGCCAGTTCATAAACAATAGATAGGAGTGCCCTCTCCAAGTAACTAAGGGTTGATTGGCCGGATTATCATCAGGGTAATAATTAGCTGGAACCGCGATATCTAAACCCTTATCTATATCTCTTTGATATTCGCTTTGCAGGGTCAACGGATCATATTCCGGATGGCCTGTAAGGAAAACTTGCCGGCCATCTTTCCTAGCTAGCAGATATACACCTGCCTTATCTGATTTAGCTAGAATTTCTAATTCATCATGCTTAATGATGTCCTCTTGACGAATTTCTGTGTGACGGGAATGAGGAGCAGAGAACTCGTCATCAAATCCTCTTAAAAACCTATTATTATCTCTATTTATAATCTTATGACAGAAGATACCAAACATCTTGGAATCTAACGGATATTTCGGAATTCCATAGTGATGGAATAACCCTGCCTGTGCTCCCCAGCAAACATGCATAGTAGAAAAGACATTCGTCAGGCTCCACTTCATGATATCCTGCAACTCAGGCCAATAATCTACCTCTGAGAACTCCAGAAGTTCTACAGGTGCCCCTGTAATAATAAGCCCATCAAATTTTTGTTCACGGACTTCTTCGAATGTACTGTAGTACTTGGTCAAGTACTCTCCCGGTGTATTAACGGGATTATGACTTTTAGGATGTAAAAGAGTGATTTCTAACTGTAAAGGAGAATTACTTAATAATCTTAGGTATTGAGTTTCCGTTATTATCTTAGTTGGCATTAGATTCAGGAAAGCTATATTTAAAGGTCGGATGTCCTGAGCAAGCGCTCGGTTCTCGCCCATCACAAAAATGTTTTCTTTCTCCAGTAATCCTTTGGCTGGAAGAGAATCAGCTATTTTAATTGGCATATTTTTTACCTCGCAAATATTTATATTTAAACTATTTTTACTCTATTTCGTTAATATCTCATTCATACTACCACTTCTATAGCCTTGAAGATCCAAAACAACATAAATAAATCCCAGATTCTTGAGTTCATCCGCTACTTTATCCATAAGACTTACGTCCGTGAATCTATATCTTTCTTCAGGTGAAACCTCAATCCTAGCAATCTCCCCATGATGACGTACTCTTACTTGTTGAAAGCCAAGGTTGAGCAAATATTGTTCCGCACCGTCAATCATAATTAACTTTTCCTTGGTAATTTCCTGTCCATAAGGAATCCTTGATGAAAGACAGGCGAAAGATGGTTTATCCCAAGTTGGTAGTTCATATTCTTTGGATAACATACGAATTTCTTCCTTGGTTAAGCAAGCATCAATTAATGGGCTTTTTATCCCTAACTCTTTAAGAGCCTGCATTCCAGGGCGGTAATCCTTTGTATCATCCAGATTAGAACCATCGACAATATGCTTAACACCTAATTTCTCAGCTAGGTCCTTAATTCTACTGAACAGTTCGTTTTTACATATATAACATCTTTCGGGAGGATTCTGACAGAATTCGGGGTTATCCAGTTCACTGAGATTTATTACATGCTGGGTAGATCCTAGCCTTTCGCTAAAGCCAGTCGCTATCTTAAACTCCCTCTGGGGATAGGTAGGTGAGTTAATGGTGACCGGTATAGCTTTATCTCCCAATACCTCATATGCCACATGTAATAAAAAAGTGCTGTCTACTCCTCCGGAAAAAGCGATCATAACTTTTTCCATCTTTAATAAGTCTTGCTTTAAAACTTCTAGTTTTTGATGACACTCTATTTTTCTCATTAATTTAAAAAACCTCAATTTTATATAGAATAATTATCGAACGAATTCTCTTTCATCTTCTGAGACTCTAGCATTAAATCTTCAATCGTATATGAATCAAGAACTTTAGTAATTGCACATGTTAAGTCTTCCCATACTATTTTTGTTACACAGGCTTCAGTCCGTGTGCACTCGCCTTGCTTATCCTCATTTACACAATCCACAGGAGCAAGCGGCCCTTCTAAAGCTCGTACTATATCTCCAACCTTAATGAATCTAGGCTCCATAGCCAGCATATACCCACCTTGAAAACCTCTGATACTTTTAATTAGACCATTCTGCTTTAAAGTAATAAGCAACTGTTCCAAATACCTTTCCGATAATTCCTGGCGCTGGCCAATACTGTTAATGGTGACAGGCCCTTCACCCTCATGAAGTGAGATATCGAGAACAGCTCTTAAGCCATACCTTCCTTTTGTTGATATTTTCATACTAATTCCTTCTTTCGTAATAAATCGTTGATCACTTCTCCGGCTAATAACAAACCGACTACTGAAGGTACAAATGAAATACTACCGGGGATCTGTCTTTTTTTACTACAGTGAGCATCGCCACCCGGACAAATACAATTACTGCTGCAATCATCTACTTGAGGAAGTGGTTCTCTTGGAATAGTCGGAGAAAATACGACTTTGACCCCTTCTGTGATACCTTCTTTTTTAAGGAGTTTACGTACCGCTTTTGCAAGCGGACATCCTGTCGTCTTAGAGATATCCGCAGCCTGAAAACTATAAGCATCTAATCTATTCCCCGCACCCATACTGGACACAAAAGGAATCTTACGATGATAACACTGCTTAGCCAGACTAACCTTACTTTTTACTGTATCAATCCCATCCACTACATAGTCCGGGTTTTCAGACAGAAAAAAATCAGCATCTTTCTCAGCATAAAAGCTTTTGAATATCTCAACCTTTGCTTTAGGATTAATATCTAGAATTCTTTCCTTCATTACTTCCACTTTGGATTTACCTACAGTAGAATGTAAAGCTAGTATCTGACGGTTGATATTAGTTAAACAGATATCATCGAAGTCAATCAGACTAAAACTACCAATACCCGCTCTGGCCAAAGCTTCTGCAGTGAATGAACCAACACCACCAAGCCCAAAGATAGATACCTTACTATTATTTAACTCGATTATCGCTTCTCTTCCGATTAGCAATTCAGTTCTAGAAAATTGGTCTTGCATATATACCTCGTAATATTTATAGTTTATAATACACTATTTCTATCGACTTAGTAAAATACTACAATAGCTTATACTTCTAGTCAACATAACAAGTTTCACATCTTTTTCACAAATATTCCACCATTTTATCAAATCTATTCTTTATAATGAAGTTACTCATCCTATGTGCTCCAAACTATAGATAAGATGCATCCAATTTGCACAATGACAGTGTGACCTAATAATCTCCTTACCTTAATTTCGGGACTCTTCGGAGTCCTTTTTTCTTAAATTCTTACTTTAGAAACTAGTTTTAGTATTACGGTAAGAGGATTATCTAATAATAAGGTAGATGACACATGATTTCAATCAAGATGGTGGTATATTAAGTCTTGTTATTTAAAATGATAGGCAATCAAGGTATAATTCTATATAATTTATATAACGAAAGATTTAGGATCTAATATTGGAGGTATAAATATGATGTCCAATAAAACAAGAATATTAGTCGCTGAAGACGAATCTAAAATGAGAGATTTAATTTCTCTCTATCTTAGAAAAGAAAATTACGATGTCCTTGCTGTCGAGGATGGTCTTCAAGGATTAAACGAATTAGAAAAGGGAAACGATTTCGATTTATATATCATTGATGTTATGATGCCCAAACTTGATGGTTTTGGTTTGAGTAAAGAAATTAGACAGTTTTCGAGTAGCCCCATCATCTTTGTCACTGCTCGCGGGGAAGAATATGAACGTCTGTTAGGTTTTGAGCTAGGAGCTGATGATTATATTACAAAGCCTTTTAGCCCAAGAGAACTAATTGCTAGGGTTAAGGCCGTCTTAAAAAGAACAAGTCCAGAGAAAGAGCAAAATCTAATAATCAATGAAGGAAATCTCTACATCAATACTGCTGCCCGAGAAGTACAAGTATCCGGAGAAATAATTATTCTTACTCCTAAAGAATTTGACCTTCTTGTCTACCTAATTAGAGGTAAAGGCAAAGTATTATCCAGAGAGCAAATAACTGAACACGTCTGGGACTATGATTATTTTGGTGATCAAAGGACTGTTGATACCCATATCAAGAAACTAAGAGACAAGCTTGGAAAGGATAGTCAAGTTTGGATCAAAACCATTTGGGGCGTGGGATATAAGGTTGAGGTGACTGTATAATGGTCTTTAGGGGGATTGTCCTTAAACTGTGGCTAGCAATTATACTCTTACTTGTTTTTATCTTAATAGCCCTTGGGCTAGGACTTTTTCAAGTAGTAGAGAAATTTTACTATTCCCAGATCACATCCAATCTTGTAAACCAAGGACAAGAGATAGTTAGGCTATATTCATCAGACAAAGAAAGCTTCCTCATTAATAATCAAGCCGAAGACCTTGCCCGAATCTTAAATGTTCATCTCATCATTTCAGATTATAATGGGGTTATCCAACTTTGTGATGAAATGCCTCATATGGCTCCCGGGACTATCATTAATGAATCTGAATTAGCCAATATAGTCAACGGTAATATAATAACTAAAAGAGGATTTCACCATGATTTTGATACACAAATGTTAACGATTGGATTCCCAATTCAACAAGACAGTCAAGTAGATGAGGTGTTACTTCTTTATACCCCAGTTGCACCCTTCAGTGCTAACTTTAATTCGCTAAAACAGTTAATATATTGGACATTGCTAGGTTCAGTAGTTCTTGCTTCCATAATGGCCTTTTTCCTCTCCCGGTCACTGTCTAGACCTCTGATAAAGATGAATAAGGTTGCCTTGGGACTAGCTAACGGAGATTTTAGCCAGAGGGTAACGGTCAATAGCAGTGATGAAATAGGTGCACTTGGCGCTTCCTTAAATTATCTTTCGGAGGAACTTAGAAAAAGTATCACTGACCTTTCTAATGAAAAAGAAAAAATAGAAAGAATTCTATCAGGGATGTCTGACGGGGTAATAAGCTTTAATAAGGTGGGTAAAATCATTCACTATAACCCCCGTGCTAAAGAGTTGCTCGATAATTGTACCGATATCCAAGTGAATAATATCATTCAGGATTGCAGACACCTAACCCAACTAAGCGACTTTTATAATACGATACTGCTTACGAAAGAACCAATGCAAAGCAACTTGACTGTTGGAAGAAGGAACTTAGTTGTTAAACTATCTCCTTTGGAGGACCAAAGCACAGGTAACCTTACTGGCGTTATTGCCGTCTTGTATGATATAACCAAGGAACACAGACTGGAAGAGATGAGAAAAGAATTCGTCGCTAACGTCTCTCATGAACTTAGAACACCCATAAGCCTAATTCAAGGGTATGCAGAAGCTTTGAATGACGATATGGCAGATTCTGTTGAACAACAGCGTGAATTCATAAAAACAATCTCAGATGAATCTAAACATTTGAATAGAATGGTAGAAGACTTACTGGAATTATCGAGACTCCAGTCAAACGCTACCTCTATTATCAAGGAAACAGTGGATATTTATGAATTAGCCTCAAATATTAGACATAGATTTAAGAAAGAACTGACTGAAAACTCAACTGATTTCCAAATAGATATCGGCTCTCAAGCTACAGTAGTCTGGGCAGACAGTTTCAGGTTAGAACAAATCTTAATCAATCTTTTAATCAATTCTCTCCGTTATTCACAGGGCGGATTGGTTAATCTAAGCACCAAAGCAACCCAGAATGGAATAGAACTTATCTTCAGGGACAACGGACAAGGAATCGCCGAAGATGATTTACCGTATATTTTTGAAAGGTTCTACCGAGTTGAAAAGTCACGTAATAGAGAAAATGGTGGAACGGGTTTAGGCCTGGCCATCGTAAAAAATCTAGTGGAGGCCCACGGAGGCACAATCAGTGCTCACAGCAAACAAGGTGAAGGCGTATCATTTATCATGCATTTCCCCAGAAAATGAGTACCAATCGAACAGCGATCAAAGACCATAAAATATTCAATGATAAATAGTCAGGGCTAATTATTCTTCATAAATCATTCACAAATTCTTGTCAGTTTAAACAAATATATTCCTTAGAATATATATTACACATCAGTTTTTTGCAAGAGATAGTCTGATGACATCAGAGGAGGTATATAATGGTTCAACATTTCTACGTTGGTGGTGTTCTCCTCCATTCGTATGGTCTAATAGTAGCTTTAGCAATACTACTAGGACTAGGAGTTGCTTATAGTCTGGCCAGTCAGGATAAAGAATACCAAAACCATCTTATGGACGTCATGATCTATGGACTTATTGGAGCTATTATCGGAGCCCGACTTTGGCATGTGATCTTTTACAATTGGGATTATTATTCAGATAATTTTCTTCAAGTTGTAATGATTTGGAAAGGTGGTTTATCGATTCAGGGAGGACTTGTCGGAGCAGCCATAGCCGGAATCTTATACTCTAAGGCTAAAAGGATAAATTTCTGGCGCTTAGCTGATATCGCTGCACCTGGGTTAATTTTTGGCCAAGCCATAGGTCGTATCGCTTGTTTTTTAAATGGAGATGCTTTTGGTAGCCCGACAGGATCAGACTTCGGTCTTGTTTATCCTCCAGGGACCTCTGCTTATGCGACCTTCGGGAACCAACCCCTCTGGCCAGCTGAAATCTGGGAAGGACAAATCAATATTGTAATCTTTGCCGTTGTACTCATGGTTTCCAGATGGGAAAAAGTACCCCAAGGAATCGTATTCTTATCTTATATATCTTTATACTCCCTAAACCGGTTTGCACTAGAGTTTCTCAGAGGAGATGGGAGTAAATATCTTTTTGACCTTTCTTCCGGCCAATGGACTAGTCTATTTATAATAGCCATATCCGTAATTGTTGGTTTTATAATAGTGCGTCGCTCCAAAAAGTCACTTTAGGAAAAATAAGATAGTTTCACTAATAAGAAAAAGCTATTCAGTCAATTATTACTGAATAGCTTTTTCTTATTCCGACTCTACTAACTAATAAATGACAATAAAGATATAGGTAAGTGCTATCCCCATAACAGCTAAAGTAAATCCACCATATCTTAGCCCTGCTTTGATTAACGGAATCTTCCTTTGATTCCTTACCAAATATTCCTCATTCTCTTTTTTTAAAACTTCAAACAACATACTCGGTCTGATAAAAGCCAAGAGGCCAATTGCCACGTAGGTGCCAAATCCTGCATAAACGAGGATATCCAAGTTTATGTTGCTAGCTATAAAAAGAGCGGCAACAGATAAAAACATCGAGATAATTACTATTTTCTCGAAGGTTGTTTTACTTCTATCAAATACTGGTTTCATCTGGTCCACCCCCCTACTGTTTTGGAACTTGTTCTCCTATTATATAGCATGTTCTTCTAAAATGGTGCAGGTAAATAACTCCAATAAATACAAATAGAACAGGCTATTAACCTGTTCTATCACTTTTTGTGTTGTAACTATCTTTCTTCTCTTAATTAAAATGGCAGTACATTTGGAACTAACCCAAGATTATAAAGAAGTAAATATGCTATTCCTAAGAAAAATAACCCGACGACTCTTAACGCTATGCTCAAATAAAGTTCTTTTTTCTTGTAATCGTCATTATAGTTTTCTGTTCTTTTCCTTAATATTTGAAGAATTATTGTAGGCCTAATCATAATTATTATTCCAAGTATTAGATAGTTGGCAATAGTAATATACGTTATAATCTGTAAATCTGTAAAGAAAGATGCAGCTGCAACCAAGAGAGAAATACCGAACATAACAAGTAATAGCTTCTCAAACGCAGAGAAAGGTTCTCTTGGTGTTTTTTCCTCGTTTTTTTTATTCGCTGATCTCGACTTTCCTTGTTTACCGCTATAAGAAAGTGATTTATTTTTCTTTTTTTGTTTCATCCAACTACCTCCAAATAAAACTTGTACGGTCTATTATAATTCAATTTACTATAATTTGATAGGTAGAATATAAATAAAAAGATTTAAATTATTTTAGAAAGTTTCTTATATCAGCTTGGTAATTCCCCAACATCTGAAAATAGGCACTATCTTCTTTGATACCCTTTACAGCTTCCTTGACTGTTTCGTCACCTAGACTACCTTCGAAATCAACATAGAATAAATATTCCCAAGGTTTATTCAGAATAGGTCTAGATTCAATCTTCAGCATATTAAGACCATGCTTAGCAAAATGACTTAAGACTCTATATAATGAACCTGGTTCATGAGATATAGCTACAGCAAGGCTTATTTTATCACTCTCTTTCTTTATTTCCAGCTTTCTTCCTATAATAATAAACCTCGTAAAATTATAAGAGTCGTTGTTGATAAAACTATTTAAAACTGTAAGTCCATATAGCCTTGCAGCTCTATTGCTTGCGATAGCTGCTTTACTCATACTAGCCGATTCACCCACTATTTTGGCACTGACAGCGGTATTACTACAAGAAATAAGGTTCCAGCTCCTGTTAGACTGTAAAAAACTGCTGCATTGTTGTAATGCCTGAGGGTGGGAATAAACTTCCTCAATATCCTTTAGCTCAGCCCCTGGCAAAGCCAGCAAGTTATGCTCAACCTTAATACCTTTTTCTCCAACGATATAAAAGCCATAACGGCACAGTAAATCATAAACTTCCGCTATCCCACCAGTGAAAGAATTTTCTAGTGGCAGAACACCGTAATCTATCTCTCCCTCCTCCAACGCCTTAAAAACATCCTCAAAGCCAGGAAGATTCTTATTCGAGATATCCTCCCCGAAATACTCCCTAAGTGCCTGTTCACTGTAAGAACCCGGGAGACCCTGAAATCCTACAGTAATATTCATATTTACTTGACCACTAGGGGGAACCTGCTTACTTTCTCCTACATTAGTATTAGTTATAGCCAGAGGTATTGAAGGAGTTGTTTCTTTACCGATAAAATCAGCCTGAATGCTTCTGCTAATTTCCATAATGGACTTTAAAAACCTTTCCGCCGGTTCATGAAAACTCTGATTAACTGCAGTTTTTATATTTTCCAAAACCTTCTCTTCTCTAGATGCATCTAGAATAGTAAGATTATTAGCCTTCTTAAAGTCGGCTATCTCGGAGACTTTTAGCATCCGTGCTTCGAACAGTTTAAGTAAATCCTTATCCAGCTCATCAATCTCCTGTCGGAGGCTCTCAAGTTTGGTTTTGTTAGTTAACTCATCCATCCTGTACCTTCCTTTTCTATCATTAAGTCTAGCAGAGCAAGTGCTGCTGCAGCTTCAACCACCGGTACGGCTCTAGGCACAATACAGGGATCATGTCTTCCTTTAATACTTATTTCCACTTCTTCCATCTTATCAATATCTACAGTTCTTTGTACTTTCCCAATAGATGGTGTTGGCTTAAATGCTGTCCTGAATACCAGTGGCATCCCATTGGTTATACCTCCCAATATACCACCGTTATTGTTGGAAATAGTCTTAATCTCATTTTCTTCCAGAACGAATTGATCGTTAGCTTCTGACCCCTTCATCTTAGCAATCTCAAATCCGACCCCAAATTCCACACCCTTTACAGCAGGTATGGAGAATAGAACATGGGCAATTTTACTTTCTGTTGAATCAAAGAAAGGTGAACCTAAGCCAACCGGAAGCTGTACCACCGCGGTCTCCACTACTCCCCCAACAGAATCCTCATCTTGCTTGGCATCCAATATCCTTTTCTTCATCTCAGCAGCTATATCTTCAACAATAACCGGGAACTCTTTCTCGGTAAGCTCTTTGAGCTGCTCAGAACCAACATTTCTAAGATCAAAGGATTCTTCTTGGACGTCTCCTATACTTAAGATATGGCTACCGATGACAATACCTTTCATTCCAAGAAGTTGCTTAGCTATAGCACCTACAAAAACCAAAGGGGCTGTTAGCCTACCCGAGAAATGTCCTCCACCCCTATAATCATTACATCCCGAATGTTTCAAACGAGCGGTAAAGTCGGCATGACTCGGACGTACAATACCCTTGATATCCTCATAATCCTGCGATTTTTGATCCCGATTCCAAATCATACAGCAAAGAGGAGAACCGGTAGTCTTCCCGTTAAAGTAGCCACCCACTAACTCATATTTATCTTGTTCCTGCCGAGGAGTAGCTAACCTAGTCTTGCCCGGCATCCTTCTGGCCATCTCCTTGTCAATCATATCTAAGTCCAGTTCTATTCCTGCAGGTAAGCCATTGACGACTATCCCCACGCCAGACCCATGAGATTCTCCGAAAATGGAAAGCTTAAGATACTCACCCCATACTCCGCTCATCTACCTTACCTCCTAATTTCATAAAGTCTTTCCAGAAATGAGGATAGGATTTATTCACGGCGTCACTCCCTGTGATAGTGACGGTTCCAGCACAACGTAAAGATGCTACCGCCATCGCCATAGCGATACGATGATCATTCCAACTATCTACCGTTCCGCCTGTTAGCTCATCTACCCCTTCGATTACTAACCCATCGGTCAATTCACTTACTTTAGCTCCTAGCTTATTTAATTCTGTGGAGATAGCCTTCAACCTATCAGATTCTTTAATACGGAGCCTTTCAGCATTAATAATCTTAGTCGTCCCTTTACTTAGAGCACCAAGAACAGCAAGAACTGGCACTAAGTCAGGGCACTGACTAGCATCAATAGTCGTTCCTTTTGTCTCTACTCTCCTAGCTTCTACTCCCTCAGCAGTAACTTCCCAGTCCCCGCCCATGGCTTTGGTTATCTCTAGAATCGCCTTATCTCCCTGAAGAGAACTGTCGTTAAGACCAAGCGAAGTAATATTTTCCCCGATAGTACCGGCAACTATCCAGAAAGCTGCCTGCGAATAGTCTCCTTCTATCCTATAATCCCTGTTAATGTATCGCTGATTTCCTTTAACCAAGAATTCCCTATAATTATTGTTCTGGATGGTTACTCCGAACTTTTCCAAGACATCTATGGTCAAATCAATATACCCTTTGGATTCCATTTCCGTAGTTATTATTATCTTTGAATCGCCTTCCAGTAAAGGAAGAACAAACATTAGCCCAGTTATAAACTGAGAACTAACATTGCCTTTAAGCTTAAAAATTCCTGACTTCATTCTTCCATGAACAGTCAGAGGTAACAGACCTTCTGTGTTCTTATAATTAATTCCTTGTTCTTGAAATATCTCATAATATGCATCCAAAGGTCTTTCTACCAATTTACCTTGCCCAGTAAAAGTTACCTCACCATCGACTAAAGCTGCCAAAGGTATAAGAAACCTTAAAGTTGAACCAGATTCCCTACAGTTGATGGTATTATTAACAATCCTCAAATTGGGATTCCCCTTGATCTCTAGAGTTACAGGTTTACCTTCTTCAACTGAACCTAGAACTTGAACCGCAACTCCTAGTGACTCCATACCCTTCATGGTGGAAATGATATCTTCAGATAGAATTACATTACTAACCCTACTAATACCCTCAGCCAAACCAGCAGAGATAATCGCCCGATGGCTAACACTTTTCGAAGGAGGTATCATCACCTTCCCTTTTAGTACTGTCGGTGTTATCTGTACTTTTTGCAAATTATAATCCCCCTTATCACAGTATTCCTTATACCGTTTACTTCCACTTATAGAATTGGCCATCTATCTTAGATCTTAGCGCATTTAACTATCGGATAGCCTTGCTCTTACTTTACCTGCTCTGCTTAGAGTCTCTTCCAAAGCAACAGTGTCATCTTCTTGAAGCATCTGTTTTATCTTTCCGATATTCTCTAAAAACAGCTCTATCTGAATCAAAGTATTGTCCTTGTTCTCCATCAACAGCTCGCTCCAAAGCCCTACATTTATCTGAGCCACCCTAGTGGCATCTTTGAAACTACCTCCGACGAATAGCCCCGTATCATCTGATTGAGAACAATTAATTAACGCTGTAGCAATTACGTGAGGCAATTGGCTGGTTAGTGCAATAATCTCATCATGTTTTGCAGGATCCATCCTGACAGGTTGCTTGCATCCTATAGCCCTAACCATTTCCTCTACCAAGACCAGATTCTCTTCTTTATTTGTTTCGATAGGAGTAATGAGATAATTAGCTCCTTGAAGTATATCTGCCGAAGCATTAGAAAACCCACTGCCTTCTTTGCCTGCTAGAGGGTGTCCTCCAACAAAATCTAAATCATCTCGTAAAAACGTCTTTACCTCATTCAAAATTTTGGTCTTAATCCCTGCAGTGTCTGTTATCACTGCTCCCGGCAGGAAGTTATCCATATTCTCCCTCATAAACTTACTCGTTAGCTCAGGGTAAACACAAATAACTATCAGATCCGAGCTTCGTAAAGGGACTTCACCGTCCAAATATCCTTTATCGATTATTCCTGTAGATTCCGCAAGTTCCAGTACATCTTTATCAATATCTACAGCCCACAGTTTCTTAGGGGAGAGCTTCCTTAATGCTTTAGCAAAGGAGCCACCAATAAGGCCTAAACCTACAATAGTTATTTCCAACTCCCTAAAGTCTGGTTCCGCCATTTATTCCAACACCCTTCCCACTCTAATGCATTACTTTATTCTGAATAACAGCTAATTGCTTGAGATCTTTCATCAAGGCCTCGAAGCGTTCTGGCTTGATGGATTGCTGTCCATCGCATTTGGCATTAACAGGGTCATTATGCACTTCAATCATCACCCCGTCAGCTCCAACCACTAAGGCTGCTTTAGTCATAGGTTCCACCAACCACCATAAGCCGGAAGCGTGACTAGGATCCACAATAACAGGTAAATGACTTAGTTTCTTAATAACTGGGATGGCCGAAAGATCCAGTGTGTTACGCGTATAATTTTCGAAAGTCCTTATTCCACGTTCGCATAAAATTACATTTTTATTTCCGGCTGCTAAGATATATTCCGCTGCCATTAATAATTCCTCAATTGTGGCCGACAATCCTCTTTTTAACAGAATTGGCTTATCTATCTGTCCGAGCTCTTTAAGCAATTCAAAGTTCTGCATATTTCTAGCACCAATCTGAATAACATCAACGTCATTAATGAAAGCATCTAGATGCGCGGTAGACATTAGTTCGCTTACTATGGGAAGTCCTGTTTTTTCGCGAGCAATTTTCAGTAGATCAAGACCTTCTTCTCTCATACCTTGGAAACTGTAAGGTGAAGATCTAGGTTTGAACGCTCCTCCACGTAGGAAACCAGCTCCCGCTTTCTTGACATCTTCGGCGATACCTACTATCTGTTCTTCGCTCTCTACCGAACACGGACCGGCGATAACTGCGAAGCTCCCACCACCGATGGACTGTCCTCTTACAGTGATGGTTGTGTCATCAGGATGAAAGAGACGATTGACCATTTTATATGGTTCTTGAACACGAATCAATTTTTCCACATTGGGATTAGCTTTAAGACTGTCAGGGTCAATATTACTTGTTTCACCAACTAATCCCATAATGTGGTAGTTTACCCCTTTAGATTCATGAATTTGACAACCTAACATTAGAACTCTGTTTCTGATCTGATCAATCTCTGCTTCTGGTGTCTGTGGTTTTAAAACGATAATCATAACGTATTCCTCCAATAATTTAATATAAAGTGAAACTTCTATCAGTAGGGATTTTATTCATCCTCTACTGATAGTTAGTTGAACTTATCAGGAACTTAGCGTCCGTTACGACGACCATGGATGGCAAGGAGCGATCCCCCAAATAAAGGGGTCTTACGGACGGTTAGTGCGTGATAATTTAAAAAAGAAGGCTCATTGTTATCTAATGAGCCTTCTTTGGGGTTTCATTTATTATTTTTATTCTCGGGGTAATTATTTATTCTATCGAGCAAATCTTCCCCCGGTACCCATTAGATATGAGAGCAAATATTCTATTGTAAAACAAGCAAAAATAGCCGATGCTAAAATAAAAATAAAAGCATTGGCTAAAGGTGGTAAAGTCGAAGGTATTAACTTGTTTTACAGGTCTCTGCACACTAATAAGCGATTCCATTATTAATTTCTCCAATAGTAATTTAATTTTGCTAATTATACTTCATCGTTTTCACGCTGTCAATATATAGTTATTATCAGTCCAGTTTTTTACCAACTGTTTTTATAATTTCTTCATCTGTTATGTTTTCATACTTCTTTTTTAATCCTCTTGCTCTCTGTACAAAAATATATCCTAAAAAAATTATAGCCACAATCGTTAGTATAATATATTTCATCAATCACCGCTCCAAATTCTAAATAAGTTTATTAACAATAATATAATACTTATCAACTCATGTCTAATAAAATCTATCTAAAATAACTCACTTCTTTACTTTTACCCCACTATTATCCCCAACTCCGGCAACATACAATGAACAACCAAGAACTTATGCTCGGCCGCTGCCTGCATAAACTTTACCCAGTGAGATTCTTCAAATCCTGGTTTTCTCTTAAAAGCGTGGTAATTATTTTGTTTATAATTCATATTTTTGGCTTTAGAAACTTTGGAAGACTCCACTGCTTCATTAAACCAGGCATTATCACTATAAAATAAAGCACCGTCTCTCTCATCAAAATCTTCAAACTCAAAATAATTATTCTTAATTGACTTAAGCCAGTTCTTATACCTTTCCTCTTTAGACCCCCTATATGATAATAACTGGCGAAACTTGTCCTGATAATCATCAAAGGGCCTACTGCTCACCTTCGATTTTAAAGCTTGATTCTTTGATAAATAATAAAGCAGATACTCATGGATTTTCCTAACTGCCGGAAGATATCGATCTTCCAGATTGTTCACTTTCAATATCTTATTACCACGAGAATAACTCCAATGAGTATAAGGAATATCTGGATTTTCCAAAACTTCTAAATGACCAATAGCCAGACTTTCAGATGACCATCTATCCAATAATTTTACCGATAAACGTCTTCCAGTATCCTCTATAAATCCTTTTTCATTAATACCAGCTATAAGGTGCACATCATTATGTATATCATAAATGCCTTTAAAATCTGAATGAGAATAGGCGTCAGCCAAATAATGGAGACCAATACCTAGCCTATACAGGGAATGTGGCCACGACGAAGTCCGAACATCTTCTAATAGAAGACCCAATACTTTAGAATTCGGGGCTGTCATCATAGCTTCAGAATCTTCTTTATCTCCCCTCGGTGGAAAGTGAAAAGGTACCCAAACATCTAAAACATCATTGATATCCAGAGTTCGTGGCGTAAGCATTTTGTGAGCCGTCATCGTCTGTTTGAAAACTCCTCCATTCTTAAACTTTAACCCATGACGGTCAACAGCATCATCTACAAACTGGGAAGAATAGGCTACAATCTCGGCATATTGACTTTTTATGCCAGCAATACGACACAAAACGTAGATAGCAGTATGATGAAGGTCTATTTGCATATCAACACTCTCCTAGCAGATAAGGGATGCTCCCTTTACTAGAATGATATTCAGCAGTTGTCCAAAATATCAAAACTACATTTATTTTTTTTCTCCTTAATAATTACAGCAAACTCGCAATTTGTTTATTCTCTTTCCGTAATCTGTTATTCTAATAATAATGAAAGTAATTGGCTAGAAATATAATACTTAAAACCTACCTCTATAATAGAGGATAAAAGAGGATATGATTTCTTGTGATTTCTTATGATATCTTTTCTTTAGTTATTATGTTGAGTATTCTTTTCCCTGTAGCAGCATTCGTGGTTATAATCTTACTGTCCTTTTTGGAAAGAGAAGTCAATATTTTGGAGATTGAGAACAAAAGAGTAAGCCTAGAACGTGAATTACAACAAAGTAAATTTATTCAGCTTAACCAGCAGATTCAGCCTCATTTCCTATTTAATACTTTAAATGCTATTACCAGTCTCGGTAGGTTAGGTCGTCTAGAAGATTCCGTCAGGTCTTTAGAAACTCTATCCCTGTTTCTGCGATATAACTATCTGGAGAAAGAACCATTAGTTCATTTCTCCAAAGAACTCCGGCACACAGAAAACTATTTGAGCATACAACAAATTCGGTTCGGTGAAAGACTAAAAATTGAAATTCAAATTGATCCTCACGCTAAGGATACACTACTTCCTCCGTATACAATGCAAACACTTGTAGAAAATGCATTTAAACATGGCCTAGAAAAAAAGCCTGGTGAAAAGTTTGTTTATATCTCCCTACAACGTCAGGGAAACTGGGTCATCTTAGATGTTATAGATAACGGTCCGGACTACCAGACGGGAAATAGTATATATCCTCCTGGCTTAGGTCTTAAAAATCTAAGAAAAAGATTTGAAATAACTTTTGATATGCAGACAAAGTTAACTCTGGACAGGAAAAATGAACTAACTGAAGCAAGGATTGTATGGCCTTATACGCCGGAGGTAGAATATGAAATTACTAATCGTTGATGATGAACCTTTAGAGCTTGAACAATTGACCCTCCTTATTAAACAGAAATGGCCGGCATGGGAGATTTGTTGTGCTGAAGACGCTTCCCAAGCACTTAAACTTTCTCGGGAGAGGAAATTCATCCTTGCTTTAATTGATATTCATTTACCTGGACTATCTGGTCTAGACTTGATTGAATTACTTAGAAAAGATCAACCAAATCTTCATTTTATTATAACCACAGCCTACCAAGACTTTAGCTATGCACAAAAATCTATAAAATTAGGTGTTATGGACTATCTGGTCAAACCCATCATTGAACATGAATTAACTGAAATAATTAAAAAATTTATAGAGAATAACAGATATTCCGTTGCTAAATCCAATTTGATTGAACAAGTACTGGATATTATTGATAGTGATTATAACTTACGGATCAGCCTCGAGAGCCTAGCGGAATCTGTACACGTCAGCCCTAACTACTTAAGTAAGAAATTCTCTGAGGAAATAGGTGTAAGTATTCCTTCTTTTGTGATGAAATGCAGGGTGGGAAAAGCAAAAACTATTCTTCTTAAATATCCTGAATACAATATGTCGTTGATTGCTGAACTAACAGGTTTTCATAGCCAGCATTACTTTACTAATATCTTTAAAAAATATGAGGGAATTACCCCCAGCAAATACAGAGAATTAAAGAGTGGAAATTATGATTAATTGGTATATCTCTTTATATTTAGGTATTATCCTTTTGTTATATTTGTTTCCATATATCGGTTCGTTTCCTTCAATTAGAGAGTATTCTCGAGGCCATATGGGATACGGTGGTTTAAGTTCTGGAACTAACCTTCTTCTATCCCGCTTAATCTCAGGCGAGCTTCTCGTTTTTGCGATGATTTCGGTAACATCATTTGGAATCTTAGGGGGAACTGGTTTTACTTTGATGGTTTTAGCCAGCCTTCTTCTTTATATTCTAACGATATATAAACTAAAGAAGAATAAAGAAGAAGATGGTGTACTCGAATTATTACGAAAGCAAACTGACAAAGCTGGATATAGATATCATGTAATGATATTAGCCTTAGTAAACTTCGGAAATATGATCCTTCAATTGGCATGTTTGAAATACCTTCTGGGTTATTATTTCATACAATCAAGCTTCTTGATTGTATTTTTTGTTAGCATATTTGCTTTCGCTTACGCTGGTCTCGGTGGATTTGAGGCTTTGAATAAAAGTGCTAAGCCTCAAGTGTTTATTGTGTTTTTTTCTACCGCAGTTATCACCATATCAGTGTTTCTCGAAAATGGTTTAGCTGTCACCTATCAGGATATGATTGATATTTCTTTCCTTTCTTTAAGCTTTCAAGATGCGGCAATACTTTTCATGACAGGATTGGTTATTTTGGCAAGCCAATATCTCATGGATTATTCTCTTTGGCATACAGTGTATCAACTTAGACCCCAAAGACAATATCCTATCCTGTTGCTGACAATGATTTGCCTAATGGCAATCCCTTTGGGTTATTCGGCCCTAGCGATCTACAGCTTATCCCAAGGAATGCCCATAGATGCAAACTTAATTCTTATCCTTGAACAGAATTATTCTCTTTTACTCATTAACCTGTACATCATTACCGTCTTTATTGCTGTTATATCCTCATTCGCAAATCAATTGTTTAGTACCGTCATTCTATTCCTGAATTGCAAAGAGCAAGAACACATGGTACAGAATGTACCAATAAAGGATGGATATCTTTTCTCAGCAATTAGCGTTATTATTATCTCCATCTCTTTTTTCTTGCTTCAAAATTTACCACTAATCAAACTCCTCATTCTTTTGGGTATTATATACACTTCAATGGTAGTACCTTTTATCTACACTCTCTTTCGTTCCTCGCCTCCAAACAGATGGATAGATTATATCGGTTTATTTTCACTGATGGTTGGAATCGTACTATGGTTAGTAAAGGGCTTCTATTACATACCCCTTATTTGTCTTGCACTGGGTATCCTAATACAAATGGGTTTATTGTTTTTTATCAAAATAGGCAAAGAAATTACAAAAACGCAATAAGTATTTACAAAATTAATGCTGTTATTCCTGATACAATACAGAATAAGTAGCATTGTACAGTTATATAATAATCTACATCTCAATGAGGTGATTACAATGAGCAAACAAAAACGCTCGAATAGTACAATGCAGCATTTTGGCTATCGGGACGAGCTGAAAAGATCCTTGGATTTCTGGGATCTACTGATTTATGGTATTATCTTTATGGTTCCCATTGCACCTTTTGGAATCTATGGATATGTAGCTAGTATCTCCAAAGGAATGGTCCCTTTAGTTTATCTCATCGGAATGGCAGGTATGTTGTTTACGGCCTTAAGTTATGCTCGCCTTTCAGAGGTTTTCCCCATAGCAGGTTCGATTTATTCATACGCTCAGAGGGGGATTAACGAGCATATTGGATTCTTTGCAGGATGGTTGATTTTACTAGATTATATCCTCCTTCCCGCACTTTTATATCTGGTAAGTGCTACTGCCCTACATAATATGATTCCCATACTGCCCAAGTCTTTTTGGCTTATATTCTTTGTATTGATTAACACTACTATCAATATCCTCGGTATAGAAATCACAGCGAAGACAAACCGCGTAGTTGTCGCCCTGGAAATCATCGTACTTCTAATCTTTTTATCAGTTGGCCTTACTGCAGTAAGCAATCATATAAATGGTGCCCAATTTTCAATCAGCCCCTTATTCAATAAAGAAGAATTCAATCTATCTATCTTGATGAGCGCAGTTTCTATCGCAGTCCTCAGTTTCTTAGGCTTTGATTCTATCTCTACTTTAACTGAGGAAGTAAAGGGTGAAAAGACTACAGTCGGCAAGATAGTAGGAAAAGCAATCATCCTTAGCATTCCAGTAGTCGGGGTTATGTTTATAGCCCAGACTTGGGTGGCCGCCATGATTGTACCTGATTATACTTCTTTTCATAACTTAGAAGAAGCTTTCTATGAAGTTGCCCAAATCGCAGGAGGTGCCTGGCTAAAAGGAATCACTATTGTTGCAACAGCGCTAGCCTGGGGTATAGCCAATGCTTTAGTTGCACAAGCAGCAATCTCTCGAATCCTATTTAGTATGGCAAGAGATCGAAAATTACCTTCGATTCTCGCTACGATTCATCCAAGATTCAAGACTCCATACGTTAGTACTATACTGGTAGGATTAATCTCACTAGCCATAATCTTGGGTGGAACGACGATAGATGATCTAGCTTCTCTAGTGAACTTTGGGGCCTTGACAGCTTTTCTTATATTACACATTACCGTGATTAATCACTTTATTATTCGTAAAAAAAGTAAAGATTACATGAAACATCTTATATTTCCTGTAATCGGGCTGATAATTATCGGCTATGCATGGATGAGCCTTGGTTCTCTGGCCAAAGAGCTTGGGTTTTTCTGGATAGGTATTGGAATGATCTATATGATCATCATGAAACTTTTTCATAAAGAAGGTTTCACCTCATAGTAGTATTAAAAATTAGTGTGCACATATTTTTAGGAGGTATTAACATGTTAATCACCAAGGATAAGCATCAATTTGCTATGGACAAGAATAGTGTACCTGTCACTCAAATCGATTTACCTTGCAAACTCACTTTTGAAACGCTTGACTGCTTCAGTGAGCAGATTAACTGTGCTCAAGATACCATCGAATCACTTAACTTCGATCGAGTTAATCCGGCCAGTGGACCTGTTTACCTCAATAAAGTAAAAGCTGGAGACATCATCTCCGTCAATATCAGAGACATACGCGTTAATTCACCCGGAAAGATGATAGCAGCTCCAGGTGCAGGCGTTTTAGCAAATCTCATCACAACTTCAGAAACATTAATTGTGCCCATTGAGAACGGAATTGCATCTTTTAAGAACCTAGAACTTCCCTTAACTCCTATGATTGGAGTAATAGGTGTGGCTCCCCAAGGAGACCCCATTGCATGTGGCATACCAGGAAGTCATGGTGGAAATATGGATACAACCCTAATTAAACCTGGCTCAACCCTTTATCTTCCTGTACAGGTAGATGGAGCACTATTTGCCTTAGGAGACCTCCATGCAGTCATGGGTGATGGTGAAATCATGGTTTCAGGAATAGAAGTCTCAGGTGAAGTAGATGTAACAATTACTAAAGCAAATGATATAGAAATCAAAAACCCACTCATCAAAACAGATCTATTACTTGCTTTCATTGCTTCAGCTGAAACACTCGACCAAGCGATTGAAACTGCAACCCGAGAAATGGCTGAATTCCTAACGAAATATACCGATCTGACCATCAATGAAGCTGGTATGTTGATGAGTGCCTGCGGTAGTGCACAGATTTGTCAAATTGTTGACCCCTTAAAGACTGCACGATTTGCAATGCCTCTAGATGTCCTAAGAAAATTAGGAATAAGCATCGCGTTTTAAATAAACTTCAAAGGAGGATAAAGAGATATGTCAGAAAACATTACGAATGCTCAATCCAGTTCCGAACTGGAAGGATTCGGGTACAAACAGGAGCTAAGAAGATCACTGACTTTTAAAGACTTGCTCTTTTACGGAATGGTATTTATGGTTCCAATCGCCCCTATGGGTATTTATGGTTACGTTACGGAAGTCTCCAACGGGATGGCACCCCTGGCTTATATAATAGGTATTATTGCTATGATTTTTACGGCTCTTAGTTATTCCAAAATGGCTAATGAATTTCCTATGGCAGGTTCAGTATACTCCTACGCTTCAAGGGGAATAAATCCTCATGTAGGTTTCTTCGCCGGCTGGGCACTCTTGCTAGACTATATACTGATTCCAGCTTTAGTCTATCTGGTTGCCGGTTATGCCTTACAAGAGATGATACCAATCCTTCCCTACTGGGGATGGATAGCGTTCTTCGTTGTAATAAACACCGTAGTCAACTTTCGTGGAATTGAAATTACAGCAAAAACAAATATTGGTTTGTTAATTTTCGAATTGTTTGTCCTGGTAGTCTTTGTGGTTGCAGCTTTTATCGCTGTACTTAAAGGTGTTGGCCAGGGCTCTTTTACCATCGATCCTATCTGGAAACCGGAAGGATTCAGCATGGACATGGTTATGGCGGCAACCTCTCTAGCAGTCCTAAGCTTCCTCGGATTTGACGCTATCAGTACCCTGTCTGAAGAAGCTAAAGATCCCAAGAAGATAGTCGGCAAAGCCACTATAACTGCCCTCTTCCTGGTAGGCGGACTTTTCGTCCTTCAGACTTACCTGGCAGGATTGCTCTGGCCTGATCATACAACATTTGAAAATCCTGACACCGCTTTCTACGCCGTGGCTCAATTAGCTGGTGGCGATTGGCTCAGAATCCTGGTAGCTCTGGGTACAGCAGTGGCGTGGGGTATCGGGGACGGACTCGTAGCCCAAGCCGCAATAGCCCGTCTACTCTACAGTATGTCTCGTGACAAGATGATGCCTGCCTTCCTTGGTAAGATACATCCTAAATACCAGACACCTTATATGAGTACCATATTTGTTGCGGTGATTGCGATTACTATAGGCGCAGTTCTCAGCATGGATCTGCTCACCTCCATGGTCAACTTTGGGGCACTTACAGGTTTCATGTTCTTACACGCCTCCGTCTTTATCTACTTCGTTATCAAGAAGAAGCAAAGAGATATGGTTTCACTTATCAAATATCTGGTACTGCCAGGTATAGGATTTGCCATCATCTTCTATGTATGGTTAAGCCTGCAAGCTGAAGCTATAACAATTGGCTTTGCATGGTTGGCTTTAGGCTTCGCTTACACAGCTTATAAGACAAAATTCTTTAGGGAAAGACCCCCTGCTTTTAAGGAATAATAAGAAATATCGTTCAATAACTCTGATAGAAAACCGGACTACACTTTATGAAGTGCAAGTCCGGTTTTCGTATATTGGTATATCACTTTTAGACACATCAGTTAAGTTTAAACGCAGATATCTTATGTCTTAAACTTTCGGCCACTTCAGCCTCCTGTTGAGCCATTTTTGCAATCTCACTTAAGGTTGCAGTCTGTTCTTGTGTTGACGCCGCCACTTCTTCAAAGACCGCGGCAACGTTCTGAGATACGGAAGCTATGTTATCCATAGATATTACTAATTCCTCTGAGCTTTTCGCTTGGCTATCTGTTAAATTATTAATAGTAATAACGTCTTCAACATTTGTTTCCACCGCGCCCATAATAGACTTGAAAATAGCTCCCATTTCTTTAACTACCTTAGACCCTTGATCCACTTCTTTACTGATATTGTCAATCATAGAAGCTGTTCCATTAGCTCTAACTACAATATCCTTTATTATCGTTCCTATCTCTACCGTAGCTCCTGCTGACTCTTCTGCAAGCTTCCTGACCTCTTCAGCAACAACAGCGAATCCTTTTCCCTGCTCCCCTGCTCGTGCTGCCTCAATTGCTGCATTAAGTGCTAGTAAGTTGGTCTGGGTGGATATAGCTGATATAGTATTGAGGATATCCTCGATTTTTTCTATATGTTCTTTTAAGTTATTTACCTCTAATACAGAGTCGCGAACATGATTCGTGATAGATTCCATCTCTGTTATTGTTCTATCTACCGCCTTCTCTCCCTCTAAAGCCTTGTCAAGCGTACCTTGGGCAGAGTCTTTTATTTGAAAGGCACTGGTTGCGGTATTACTTATTGCAGAAGATAATTCTTTAAGAGTTGCGCTTGTCTCCATAATTTTAATACTTTGATTACTATTATCATTAGCCGCTTCATTTATTGATACAGCAACCTGTTCGATAGATTGCCCATAATCACTGGTCATGGTTGAAAGATTTTCACTAAGTTCAGCAACATTTTCTCCCATTCCTCTGATGTCTGTAAGCACTTGATTCATGTTCTCGACGGAAGTATTGATAGCTTTAGCAAGTTGTCCGATTTCATCTTGATTTTTAATTGCAGATTGTTTAGTGAGATCTCCCTCTGCGATGGCAACTCCAACCGATATGACCTCATTCAGGGGCTTGATAACAAATCTAGTAACCAAAAACAAAACAATTGTTGTAACCACCACAAGGTTAATCGCAGTTGAAATAATAACTGCATAACTTCCAGGTACAAGACCTGAAGAGTTAATTAAGTTATAAATAAAACTGGCGATAGTAGGGCTGATGAGTAGGGATACCACAATAGCTGTAATGAATTTCATTCTAAGACCACGTCTAATATTCCCTATCCCTAGTTTATCTAGCTTACTTAAATTTAATTTGTCTATTACCGATTTATTCTCTTTTGTCATTCTCTTCCTCCTTAAAATAATATTTAATTTTATCTAGAATAATTGTTAATCAGACATATCGACAAAATTTCTATAATTATTATGATTTTAGCATAATATTCCATATTTTTTAACAAGACAAAAGTCCTAAATACTATCAATTGGCCAAATAATAAGTAATATGGCTCTTAATTTTAAAATTAAATAAATAATTTATCTAAATATTTATAAATATTTAGATAAATAAAACTGAATTGTTCTTATAAAGTAAAACTAGCTTCTCGGATACAAAAACTGCGTTTCGTTTACAAATATTCAGTTGTCGGTTACAAAGACTGCATTTCAATTTACAAAGTGGCATCTCGCCTTTCAATTAGGGCTTACAATTAAGTTTACAATTATAAAATACACAGACAATGTAAATTTTTTATACATATTGTAAAAAATGAAGCTGAGGCCAAAACGTTTTCAATTTTAAAGATCATTATTTTCTATATATATTTTGCTTACACTTTTCTCTTTCCAGAAGAAATATTTGTATCATTCGGGTGGTGGAGTGTAACAATAATATTCATGACCTCAATAATCATGAGTGGCTTTATATTCTTTTTCGTAAATAAAAAGTATTAGCTTATGGTTTCATCCATATTATTATGGGAGAGGAAAACGAATCTAAAATTATAATTAAAAGGTAGGTTAAATATGTCCGTTATTTTATCTGTTGACAATATAACTAAGATTTTTGGCAAATCCGTAGTAGTAAATAATATATCTTTTGAAGTTAAACGCGGGGAGATCCTTGGTTTGGTGGGTCCTAATGGTGCGGGTAAGTCGACAATTATTAGGTGTCTCTTGGGGATCATCCATCCTGACTCGGGTTCGATCAATTATAATCTTGATAATATGTATAAATTGAATACTTCGAAAGTAGGTTATTTACCTGAAGAACGCGGGCTCTATAAAGACGCTAAGATCATCGACATCCTTCTGTATATAGCTGGTCTTAAGAATTATCCTTTGGATAAGGCTCGGAAAACTGCCGAGGAGTATTTCGGAAAACTTGATCTTAAAGGAAGAGATAAAGCCAAAATTCAGGAACTTTCTAAAGGTATGGCACAGAAAGTACAATTCATAGCATCCGTTATCCATGAACCTGAATTTTTAGTGCTTGATGAGCGCAACGTTAAAAATAAAGCGTTCCTTGTCTCTATCTGGGGATATATGAGAGCATCTCGAAATCTTCAGCCGCGGGAAATATTAATTATTTCCTATCTACAGAAACCCCTGAGCAACTTAAAGACAGAGTCAAAGATAATAAAAACCAAGGGTTTGTTATAATCGATGAGTCCGTATTGGAAACAGGTCTGGTTACTATCTTTACCGATGCCGAAGGACAAGGCAAGCTTGCCTCTGCCAACGGAACACTACAGTCAGTAATTTATAACTATCGATTGAGCACCTTGGACCTCTCGGATACACAGATTCAATACATCAATCAGCCCCTGGTCGTTAACATAACAGCTTTAGAAACTACTGCCACGGAAAAAAGCCTACCTGAAAAAATTGTACCGGCTATCTTTGCCGGGATACTATACTTTACAATCTTCACTTCAGGGACTATGACATTTCAGTCTGCACTACAAGAAAAGAAAGATAAATGGTAGAGCTTGTTCTATCCTCGATTAAAGCAGAAGAACTTATGCAGGGCAAAATTTTAGGTTATTTTACCTTAGGTCTTATCCAGGTTGGTATATGGGTTATTTTTGGTATTCCAATAGCTCAACACTATTTTGAACTTCCTATACTTCAATATCTCTTGATACCAGAAATTATCCCGATGGCTTTTTTTGCATTGGCAGGCTATCTTATGTATTCCTCAATTTTCGTAGCTATAGGAGCTACTATGGAAGATGCTCAATCAGGGAGTAGCTTCCAAGGAGTGATCTTTCTTATTCCAATGCTTCCTGTCTTTGTTATAGGACCTATAATAGCAAATCCTTCTGGAATAATTGCCACGCTTGGGACTTATTTCCCACTGACAGCTCCTGGTGTAATGCTGGCCCGTCTAAGCATTTCGGAGTCTCTCCCCCTCTGGGAGATATTGCTCAGCGCAGCCATCCTGCTATTTACAATCATTTTTATTATGAAGCTTGCAGGAAAACTCTTCAGGACAGCAATCTTGATGTACGGTAAGAACGCAACTTTCTCCGAAGTCATCAAATGGTTACGATATTGAAATATCTACAAAGTTCTCCCCGATAGCCAAACCCGGATTGCCGGTACACTTATTGCCCATATCCGTGGTTACTCCCTGAAAGAGTTTATTTAGATTCTGGGTCATGTCACCCGGCTCCTGGAGAACTATGATAGTATCCTTTGGGGTAGCCTCCGCCAAATAGGCTTTAATAAAAAACTCCCCGTTATCATTAAATATTTTTACACTATCTCCATTTTTAATATTCTTCATATTGGCTGTAATTGGATGAATATATATTCTGGACTCCTGCTTTATCGTTTGGAGCCAATCAATATTTCTAAACTGTGAATTTATACAATGCTGGGAATGTGGATTAAGAAGCCTAAGTTGGTACTTCTCCCCACACCTAGATGGCTGCTTGAGAATCGGTAAAGCAGGTAACCTTATATTTTCTGCTGTCTCAGAATAGAATTCAAATTTCCCTGATGGCGTGTTAAATTTTTTATTTTCCCAGGAAACGGTAGGAATGTCCGCCTTAACTGGTCCATTTTCTAATAAAGACCAGTGGTCAATCCCTAAAATATCATAAGTTTCTGGACTGAACTCCCTGTCCAAAAAGTATTTTTCATCCATTTCTTCTGGGAACGAGCAAGTTCCTGCTCGTAAGTTGTTCAACTTTCCGGAAACTGATTTTGCTATCTCCAGGTCGCTTCTTGCTTCAGCTATCGGAGATATTGCCTGTTCATTTAAAGCGATCCAATGATGCCAGTACCCTGGTACAATATCCATTTCTTCAAAGAAGGTAGTAGTCGGTAGAATAATATCTGAATAATATGTAGTCTCATTATGGAACTGGTCAATTGTTATTACCAGTTCTATATCTTTTAGAGCCCTGACTAACTCTTTTTGATCTGCATCCTGTCTAAACAGATTACGATTGGCTATCCATAGCATTTTGACAGGAGGGCTCTGTGCTCCTGAGATTTCATGAGCAAAATTATTAATGTTTAAAAACCTGTTCTTATACGAGCTATTTAAGAAATTATAATTGAAAAGTTTCCAGGTGCTAAGGCTGGCATAATGTACCCCTCCACCGCTTCGACCGATATTCCCTGTTATAGCTCCAAGAGCATCTATCGCTCTGACATTTTGCCCTCCATTGACATACCTCTGCATCCCGAATCCGGCCCAGATAAAGACAGGTGGGGAACTGGAGATTAAATCCGCCAACTCCATTAATACATGTTTTTGCACACCACAATTTTCGGACAGTTCCTCTAAATGAAGGGATCCAAGGTATTCCTTGAACAGATTCCATCCCGAAGTATGTTTTTCCAAGAAGCCTATATCCGCTTCACCATTCTCCAGAATTATTTTCGCAAGGGCTAAAGCAAGTGATCCGTCTTGTCCGGGTTTTATTTGGATATACCAGTCTCCTTTTTTCGCTGTCTCACTGAAATACGGGTCAATCGTAATCACTTTAGCTCCATTCTTTTGAGCAGCAAAAATATAAGGCAGGGAATGAACAGCAGTCCAGGCTGGGTTAACTCCCCAAAGGATAATTAGTTTAGACCTCTCCAGCTGTTCCGGGTCGGAGTTAATATTCGCACCAAAGTCAAACATTTGCGCATCAAGGCCTGCCGACCAGCACGGAGAGCCCAATACTTGGGTGGTCGGGCCCAGGCTGTTGAACAGTCCTTCCAGGGCAAAGTTCATCAAACCGAAGTTGCCTGAGTATTTATTCAGGCAGATTGGCAGGGTCGAACCATATCGGTCCTTAATAGTCAATATCTTCTCACACACTATATTCAGGGCTTCATCCCAGGATATTTCCTGCCATCTCCCTGTCCCCCTACCCAGTTGCCTCAACGGCTGGTTGATCCGCTCCGGACTGTATACTCTTCGGATATAACAATAACCTTTAGCACATAGTTTTCCTCTGGTATACCCGTGCTTAGGGTCCCCCTGAACATCGATTATCCTTCCGTTGCGCACACTTGCCAAAATTCCGCAGGTATCGTAACAGTTGCGTGGGCAGACATGACGGGTTATTTTATCTTGAAGTACCATTGGAGTTTACCTCCTTAGATAATACTCATCTAGCACGTTTGGGCACGGGCTAGATGAGTATTTGAGTAACGTTATATTAATTATAAGATGAGTAATGTAGATATTCAATCTAAATAGATATTTGATCTAAATAGATATTCGATCCGCGCAAATAGTTAACCTAATTAAAAACCGGAGATCTTCAAAAATACTGCTGTATCATAGAAAAGGTATCTGCCGATAATCTCACCTGCAAACACTAGCAGAAAGATTCCTGCTAAGTATTTGTATTCGGAAGTTTGCTTTCGGATAACCCAGAAAATCAATCCGAGAGGTAGTAACCAGGTCAAGCCTATCCTCAACCAGAAAGAACTGCTGGCCAGCATCTGTGCTGCAGTCTGCCCCGAAGCTCCTGCACTCGAAAATAATACCGAAGTGTAAAGGATAAAGCTCAGAAGGTAACCTGCCAGTAAAATACCGGCAATTCCTACTAGATTTGAAGGCGGAGTGATTCCGTGGAGCTTGAGTACTGCAATTACAAACAGCGGGCCTAAGACCACAGCTGTCAGAATAAAGAACACCAACGGGGAGAAGTTATTCCAGGCAGGTACAGCCGGAAGCACGTATACCATCCCTGATGATATTACTCCCAAGATCCCTGTAACACTTGCTAATATCCCAACGATTTTTTTATTGGAACTGTCTTTCTGCCATTGAAAGTAATAAGCTATAAGCAGTAAGGTAAAGACGGAAAACAGGACGACTTCTCTACTCAGCCAGGAACTTCCGAGATTGGCAAGAGCTCGATAGGCTTCAAACGGATGGCCCAGATGCAATAAGGAGAAGCCGAGGCCAACAGCGGTAGCACCCAAGATAATCAGGGTTAATTTTTTTCCAAGCGATTTGTCGATTTTATCACTGTAATGATCTAACAGGACAACGGTTATCAGAGCTCCTACAGCTAACTGTGACAGTACTGTAAATATGACCAATGGAAATTCACCCATTATTATCCCTCCTTACTTGAATGCCTGTCCTTGGTTTTATAAACCGGGTGGTAGGCTTGGTAATATCAGGGTCCGGAAAACCTGGCAATGAATCCAAAATTCCATTTTGATAATATTCTTCGAGATCGATGGTACTGATAGCTTCTGCAGGACAGGCCGCCACACAAACTGTCTCCTGACCTTTATCAAGCCTCTCGAAACACATATGGCATTTTTCTACTTTTTTCAGTTTGGTATTAAATTGGGGAACCTCATAGGGGCAGGCCATGATGCACATCTTGCATCCAATGCATCTGCTCTGATCCTGGAGAACTATTCCATCTTCCCGGATGGAGTAAGCTTTAACCGGACATACTCTCTTACATTCCGGATCTTCACAATGGTTACAGGCTAAAGACATGAAGCTTCTTTCCGGAAGGTTATATTCTTCTTTTATTTCATATACTTTGCGCCAGCGTACCTCCGGTTCCAACTGATATACATTCTTACATGCCATTTCACAGGTATGACATCCAAAACATCGATCTACATTTACTAGAAAACCCATCTTCTTGGCCATTTGATTAAGCCTCCTTTACACCTTGGTTATATTGACGAAATTATCATGAAAAGCCAAGCCCGGCATTCCTGTAGCTTTTCTGCCCATATCAGAAGGTATGGCTTTCACGGTGAAATTGACATTGAAATTCTTGTCTTTATACCAGGCCTCATACACCACCACTATTTCAGGAGGAACGGAAGTAGTTATTTTAGCAGGCACAATAATATATCCCAGATCGTTATACATCTTCACACTGTCTTTATCATTGATACCGTAACTTTTGGCAGTATCCGGATGCAGCTCAATAAATGGCTTACTATTAATAGCTTCCATCCAGTCAAGGTTTTGAAACTGACTATGGATATTCAGTTTCCAGTGAGGTGATATGCAGCGCAGGGGATATTCCTTGGTTGGCTTAAGTTCTTCCAGATATGCCGGTAGAGGAAAGTGCCCGAATTTACCAGCTTCTTCAGACCAGAATTCATATTTTCCTGAGGGAGTTCTGAACTTCCCATCTTCCCAGGCGATAAGTCCTTTCTTAGCCTTGACAGGTCCGTTCTTTAATTCCTGCCAGTCACTAAGGCCGAATTGGTCATAGATATTAGAATTAAATTCTTTACCAACCCAGTCAAGCTGATCTCCCGATGTCGGGTAAGTAGAGGAATTCGGTTCAAGCTCATTAAGTTTTTTCGAAAGTTCCATGGCGATCTGTACATCATTTTTGGCTTCATACATAGGATTTATCGCCTGCTCGTTAAGAGCGAGCCAATAATGCCAATAGCTGACGTTTACCCCCGGACTCTCGAATAAGGTTGTAACCGGAAGTACGATATCAGACATCTCTACTGTTTGATTCATGAATAGATCTGCCGTTACAACCAGGCCCATCGCCTCAAAAGCTTTTCTGGATACTGAAGCTTCGGGATCCTGACTGATAGGATTTCTGCAGGCTATCCACAGCATCTTTATCGGTGGATCGCTGGCAGCCAGTACTTCGGCCGGGAAGTTGTTTATATTGATCGCTCTGTCCCCCGAACCGCCGCTGCCTGCAGGTTTATCCTGGGTCATAGCATGATAGTTAAAACCCCAGGTTTCAAGTTGAGCGTATTGAGCACCCCCGCCGGATTTGCCGATATTGCCTGTAAGAGCTGCCAGGGCATCTATAGCTCTGACGTTTTGACCTCCGTTGGTATGTCTCTGCATACCATAGCCGATCCAGATGTTAGCAGGCTTGGCTGTAGCGTATTCTCTGGCTAATGTTTCAATCAACTCTTTAGATATTCCTGTTTTATCTGCAGCCCATTCAAGAGTGATATTATCCCTCAGATATTCTATGAACTCCTTATATCCCAGCGAATTATTCTCCAGCCATTGTCTGTCATAAAGCTCGTTATCAACGATATATCTCGCCATTCCCAAAGCTAAAGCTCCATCGGTACTTGTCTTCACCTGGATGTACAAATCTGCCTTGACCGCTGTCTGAGTCAGGATGGGATCGATGGCCACTATCTTACAACCCCTTCTCTGGGCTTCTTGGATAATGTACATGGAATGTACCGAGGTCCAGGCAGGGTTGACTCCCCAGAGAATAAGATATTTGGAGTTGACCAGATCCTCAGGGTCGTTATTATAAATTGTTCCCATATCGAACGTTTGAGAATCGATACCGGCGGGCCAGCAAGGAGTACCGGTCGCTCTGCTGGTATTACCGATACTGGACATCATCCCTTCTATACCGTAATGAAGGATATCAAAATTACCCGAATATTTATTCAAGCAGATAGGTAAGGTACTTCCGTATTCTTTCTTTATTCTGAGTATGTTTTCTGCGATCTCAGTATAAGCTTCATCCCAGCTGATACGTTCCCAATTTCCAGTACCTCTCCCTTTCTGACGCATAGGGTATTTTATTCTGTCCGGACTGTAGACGCTCCTAGTATAGGAGTTGCCTTTAGCACACAATCTTCCTCGGGTGAAACTGTTCTTCGGATTACCTTCAACCTTGGTCAACACACCGTTCTCAACAGTAGATAGGATGGAACAGGTATCATAACAGTTTCGCGGACAAGCGTTCTGAAAAACTTTCTTCCCCGTTTCTTCGGCAGCTTCCACTGGTTTCAAACCAGTAAACATAAAATTAAAAATCGAACCTGATACTCCTAAGGCTGCTCCCGCAGCGGTACTCCCTTTAATAAACGATCGTCTTGAAAAGACTTTTTGCTTCATGGTCTCCCTCCTTAAGCAGATTTTTTAATTTCATTCTCGATTAGCCTCTTAGTGAGGACAGCCATCCCACGGCACAGCTCAGTCGATGAGTGCTCCAGAATATCTTTACAGTGATTAAGCACCCATTTTCCCAGATGTCTGTCCAGAAATTCCTCGTACAATTCCAGGTAATAGTCAGATTGATTAGGATCATCAACCAGTAATGCTGCCGCTTTATACAGAAGGTAACAAATGAATTCAAACTCCAGAGCGATAAAATCATCAGGTTCGTTGTTAAATCTGTTCACACTGATTCCGGCTGAAGAATAGAATTCTCTGACCGCCATAGTTTCCTTCTGCATCAATAATTTTTCATAATTGCGGTAATAGCTTTCATAGGGAGGAGCCAGTAATTTTCCTGGGCCAACGAACAGCCTGTTAAAGTCGTATATAACTTCAGGCTCAATCTTACTTAACAGTTCTAAACCTTCTTTCAATATCTCAGTTTCCTGAAAATAATTCTCGTCATCCAAACTTTGACAGAGAACATTATATGCTTCAGGGTCCTCCCAAACTAACCCTGAATAGTAGTCTTTTAAGAGATGAAATGCCTGGAATTTGATTTGAAGATGGTCAAATTTATATTTTCGGTTTGGCTTCACTTGAACCACCTTCACCTGCACCACCTTCCTCAGAACCGATATCGCCTGTTTCAGATTCTTCTTGAGCTCCGCTCTTTACAGGTACCGCCATCAGCTCTTCTTCCGACTGCTTTGTGATTTTATAATCTTTGGGTACTTCAGGGTTTATATTGCCTGCATATTCCGTGTTGACAGCCCCGCTTTCTATTTTGGTCTCATCCTCTGATAGCTGGGCTCCACAGCCTGCAAGTGCCAGACTGAGAATAAAGATAAGAGAGATAATTAATGTGATTTTTTTCATTTTCATAACTCTGAAACCTCCTTTACCGTTTTAATTATCGTATCAAAATAACGTGTTTTCTTAATCGTTGAAAATTATAAACATTTTCGGTTATATTCGTAGAAAAATACAAACAGAACCCCCTCAAATCTGAGGGGGCTGTCCGCTGGTACGAGCAAGTTTAGTATTATATACGGTTTAAATTGACCTTATCCTATTTGGTGTCACTATCCTTTCTACTATGTATATACATAGTGGCTATTTTACAGGCAATAACAAGATTAACCATATCCTCATAATTCTTTAAATCTGTGTTGGTCAGTTCCTCAATCTTTTTTAGCCTGTAACGCAGAGAGTTGGCATGGATAAACATTTTGTGAGCTACAACGTTTATATCCCCATTATACCTGAAGTACATCATAAGAGTTTCGAGCAGATTTGAGTCATTTTGCTCGTCATAAGCCAGTATCTCACGCAGATATTCTTTATAATAATTGTGGAGTTGAAAGAAATCTATGTTAGCCAAGAGCCTCATGACTCCCAAATCTTCGAAATGAGTTATGCGCGTTTCGTTACGCATATTTTTTCCCAGTTCCAAAGCAAGTTTAGCTTCTTGAAAGCTACGGCATAAGTCTGTAATCGAAGGATAAAATCTTCCAATTCCAATATTGCATGATATAGCAGGTACACATGATTCCAATATCCCCTGAAATTTTTGTGCTACCTGTATAATACTTTCTTTGTCTACGATTTTATCCTTCAGATAACTTTCAGGAATAAGCGCCACAATCATGTTCTGATTCTGTCCTATGATAGGTTGGTATTTAGAACCTCCAAACAGCTCAAACGTAACACTTTGGATCTTTGCTATTGTTCCTTCAGGCTTTTTCTCCTGGTTAACAGGCTCGAATACAAAAAGATGATGAGCTACTGAGAGGTCAAAATCCCAATGCTTTCCTCGGGTTACCACTTCTTCTTTGGACTCAAAATTATTAAACAATAAATCATGAATGAAATCTGTCTTATACTTTTTCTCAATATCCTCTAGATTACGTCTGCTAACCATCTGCTCTAAAATTATCTTTCTAGCTTCTTCTAAATAAATCATATCTACCGTACTTATTGGGTTATTTAATTCCAGTGTAATCATGAAACCATAATGATATCCTCCAAAGTAAAGAGGATTATTAATATAGCCGATTGATTCATTGTCTGATAAAGTCAGGTAGTTTAACTTTCCATTTTTATTTAACTCCACTTTTTTAAAACGTTGTTTCTCAATATCATAGATTGCTTTTAATACAATATTAGTATTGTTATCACCAGTCAGGATATCTCCACTGGAGTTTATTACCTGAAACATATTGTTTACAATCACTGTTGGATTGTTGGTGGCACTCTCCAGAAAGGCCAGTAACTCTGACTGTTTTTTTTCTTTAATGTGATAGTAAATTGAGTTACGGACAAAATGCAGGAACTTGTTTATTTTCTTTAGATTGTGTATAAGTACCCATAAATATTGTGCTTCTATCCCGGCATTTTCCAATGTTGTATGAATAATAGGTACTCTATACTTTTCTGCTCTGTCAATAATCTCTGACGTAGAAGAAAACAGGCAATCGCCGTATAGTAAAATCCCCGCTGATGAATAATCTATGTACTTAAGTAAAAGATCCGGATTCAATGTCTTAAGGTTAAAAATCCAGAGATTTCCTTCTTTTAAATCCTGCTCCGTTTCCTGAATTTCTATAATCTCATCTACTGCTTTATCTTTACCAGACCATCCTGCTAAACAATAACTATCCAGAAAAGGCTCAAAAGTAAAAATTTCGTTCACTCTAACCACAATATCATCTCTACTCATTTTCAAGACCCTCCTCTGTTTGATAGATCCAAGAACATCTTGTTTCTTCCGGAAGGATAAAACGAACAGATGGGTTGGTAAAAACCATTATGGGGTAATCAGGTATAGTGACTCTATAATTATCTGGGAATTGCTCAGTCATATCTATCAGCTGCAGAGCCTCTGTGATACAAGCTTCAACACACGACGGCATCAGGCCTTCCCGCAGACGGCTGTAACAGAGATTACACTTGCTAATTTTCTTAGTAGAAGGATTATACTTAGGGACTTCAAATGGACAAGCTCCCATACAGCTCTTGCAATCCTCACAATCAACTGGCTCATGTAAGACTATCCCGTTACGAAGTTTGTGATAGCAATTTTTAGGACAGACTCTAATGCACTGAGGATTTGCACAATGGTTACAAGCCAATGATAAGAATGAAAAGACGTTGCCCCTTCTCCTCAAGTCTAGAACTTTTCTATAACTAAAAGAGTCTAGTTGGTTTCTGTTCTTACAAGAAAATTCACAACTATGACAGCCAATACATTTATTCAAGTCCACTAGAAATCCTATCTGTTTTTTATACATTTTCCATCCTATGATATTCTCATTGGTGTTTAACCTATTATACCAAATTAAATATAAGTTTTATTCTAATAATCATACTATTTTAATCTCTAAGCACTTACTTCTCTAATCCTCTCCAGGAACTGTTCTCCATACTTCTCCAATTTAATTTCTCCGACGCCATTAACCCTTAGTAGGTCTCTTTTATCTTTAGGACAAAGCTTAACCATCTCTCTTAATGTGCTATCTGAAAAGATCATATAAGGTGGCAAGCCTTCTCGCTGGGCTATTGTTCTCCGCAATTCCCGTAGAGATTCGAATATCTTCTCTGCATCTGTCATCTGAACTTCTTTTAGAGGTAATTGGAACTGATAGACTTTGTCTTCCCCTTTAAGAACCGGAACAGCCTTGGGAGCAAGTTTCACTATCGGGTATTGACCTCCTGCTATGCTAAGATATCCTTCAGCAGTCAGGAAATTAATCCTGTCTTTGATCTCCTGGAGAGAAGTATCTTGCATAATACCATGGGTAGACAGTTTATCTAATCTGGACTGCATAACCTTCTTGTTCCGAGATCCTTTTAAGACATCAGCAACCATGGCCATCCCAAAACGTTCATTCATCCGATAAATACAGGATAATATCTTCTGAGCATCAAGGGTTACATCTACCTTTTCGCGTTCTTCCTCGCAGTTACTGCAATTGGAACAGTTGTCCACTAACACTTCTTCACCAAAGTATTCTAGAATAGTTTTCCGCAGACAACGCGAAGCATGGCAGTAATCAACCATAGCCTGAAGCTTTTTATACTCCCTTGCTTGTCTTGCTTCATTATTACTTGAATCCCCTATCAGCATTTTCTGAATCAACACATCTTGGGAGTTAAACAATAGAATACACTCGGCAGGTTCACCATCCCGGCCCCCTCTTCCTGCCTCCTGATAATATGACTCCATATTCTTCGGCATATTATAATGGATGATGAAACGGACATTAGACTTGTCTATCCCCATCCCAAAAGCATTGGTAGCTACCATAATCGATATATCATCATAGATAAATGCTTCTTGGGTTTGCTTTCTTTCCTTATCGGGCATGCCCGCATGATAACGTCCAACGCTAAAACCTGAGTCCTTTAGAAATGTATAGATCTTATCAACATCTTTACGGGTAGCCGCATAGATGATTCCAGAATCACTAGAATGAAGTTTCGTATATTCATGGATAAATACCCGTTTATTTTCTCCTCTTAAAACAGAAAAACTAAGGTTAGGTCGATCAAAGCTTGTTA
>JAGXFZ010000068.1 GCA_024637055.1 Gracilibacter sp.
ATGTCACAATCTCCTACTGCAAAGTGGCGCATAAAGGTATGCTCTATGCATTGGCTACAGAAGTATCCTTAAATCGAAAGTTGGCGACGTATCTAGTTGAAATAAAAGACGATGCAGATAACCTTATAGCCTTATTCCAAGGAACTGTATATAGAAAAGAAGACAATTAAAAAATATAAGAACTTAAAACCAAACTAAGGCTTCCACTTAAAAAAGTAGAAGCCTTAGAGGCGTTAGCATAGGATTAAATTGTATTTGCAAATCACTTATTCTTAGACTTAGATTTTCTGCTTAAAAGTATCACACTGTGTTTCCTGAGGATCCATAGAACTCTTAACACCATTATGATTTACCTGAATCATCGGGGCTTCACACATAACATTTTTGTTATATTGACATTCTAATACAGTACACTTAATCTTACTCATTTATTCCTACACCTCCTTCATTTATAGAGAAATAATTGTCTCATCTTATTATTGACGGAAAAACAATAAATATGTTCTATAGAATAAAAACACTTTTCATATAACAGGGAACTATCTCCAAAAATAGAGATAGTTCCCTGTTATGCGATTTTGAAGAACTAAACTTATTGTCTATCAAACTAATTAAAAGATTAAGCCTAAAGCAATAAGAATAAGAATAGCGATAGCAATAATTCCAGCTCCAACACCTGATCCATAACCATAACCTGCTACAGGTGAAGCTGCTGCTGGACCGTAACCACAAGCATTATATCCGTACATTAAATGATTCCTCCTCTTTAATATTTGTAAAAGAATTTAAAAAACGATTCCCATTGCGATCAATAATAGAATGATTACAACGACAACAGCGATACCGCAAGAACATCCTGATCCAAAGAATCCGCCACCTGCTCCAAATGCCAATTTAATGACCTCCTTTTTATTTGGTATTCATTACCAATAATAGAGTATGTGCGAAAGACCCATTTGGTACTATATGGGAATATTTTTTTTTAAACTTTTTATTAAGTATTATTCTATTCATAAAAACTGTATTTTAAAGCACAAAAAAAGACGCTTAAAGCGTCTTTATGAAGTTAAAGGAGATATGGACTAGTTACGTTATAATATGTAGATAGATTTGGTGTCGTGCAACAATTAATGGAATGATTTAATAATATTTTCCAGTTATTCTTGTGTAAATGGTTTGGGAAGATACATCAAGGGAAACACTAAAAAGTAATAACTGGAAAGCGGGGAAGATAATGCTAATAAGGAAAGTAAGATATATCGGAATTATAGCCTTAAGTATATTAATAATAGTTAGCATTGTATACAGTGAAAATAAAAAGGTTTTTTCGTCAGATAATTTGAGCCAAGAACTGATTATATGCACATCTCTTTACCCTATGCACATAATGGCATTAAACATAACGGCTAATGTACCTAATGTCAGACTACTTAGCATTACTCCACCTGAAAACGGTTGTTTACATGATATTCAGCTGTCAGTAACCGATATGAAAATTCTAGATGAAAGCGACATTTTTATCATCAATGGATCAGGTATGGAAGGATACTTAGAAAAGGTCGCAAGTAGTTTCCCCAACCTACTTGTAATCGATGCCAGTGAAGGTTTAAATCTTAGTCACCATGACCATGACACTAATCCGCATGTCTGGGTCAGCATCAGCATGGCCATCCAACAGGTTCAGAGTATGGGAGAACAACTGGCTCAACTTGACTCAGGAAATAAGGACATTTACCTGAAGAATACGGAAGACTATATAGCTAGGTTGGAAGAGTTAAAGCTAAGAATGCATCAAGATCTTTCTAATCTTAAAAATAGAGATATCATTACCCTGCACGACGCTTTCCCGTATTTTGCTGAAGAATTAGATTTAAATATCTTGGGTGTTGTGCAGAGAGAATCAGATTCTGAGCCTAGTGCCAGAGAACTGGCTGAAACAATCGAATTGATAAGAGAGAAGGAAGTCAAAGCAATCTTCGTAGAACCACAGTTTTCAGACCTTGCTGCTCAGACCATAGCAAGAGAAACAGGAGCTAAAGTTTATGCTCTTGACCCAGCTTCTTCTGGGCCCATCCATCCCAATGCTTATATAGATATAATGGGGAATAACCTCCAAACCTTAAATGAGGCTCTAAAAGAATGAAATGTTTTAAGATAGAAGATCTAAGTGTCAAAATGGGCAAGAATGTAATCATCAAAAATATCAATCTCCACATTCATAATGGAGAGATTACAGCTCTGATAGGACCTAATGGAGCCGGGAAAAGTACCCTCTTCAAAGCTCTGATAGGAGATATCCCTTATAGCGGGAAATTCATTTATCATAATAGTCTTAATCCAAAAAAACCAAGAATTGGATATGTACCACAGAAGATGGAACTAGAACCTTCTTCTCCTATCAGCGTACTTGACCTTTTCTCAACAAGTATCACCAGGATTCCTGTCTGGTTAACTTATACAAAAAAATCCAGGCTCGCAGTCAGAAGATTTCTTGGCATGGTTAAAGCAGAGCATTTGGCGGAGAAACGTTTGGGAGACCTTTCCGGAGGAGAGTTACAGCGAGTTTTACTCGCCTTGGCTTTGAACCCATTACCAGACCTTCTATTGTTGGATGAACCATTCTCGGCGGTAGATCAGAGTGATTTAGAAGGTTTCTACTCTCTCGTCCAAAACTTAGTCAAGGAGTATGATTTTGCAGCCATCATCGTATCTCATGACCTATCCTCGGCAGCCAAGTATGCTGGAACCATGATTTTTCTTAATCATTCTGTCCAGTCGATTGGTACACCCGAGCAAGTATTTGCTGACGATAAGTTTTGTCAGACTTTCCCTCAGGGTATCAGAGCGGAGGTATAGCATGGAGTGGACCCAATATCTTTTTATGAGGAATGCTTTCCTAGCAATTCTTCTCGTCACCCCTATTTTTGCCTTGTTAGGCACCATGGTAGTTAATAACCGGATGGCTTTTTTTTCAGACAGCTTGGGGCATTCAGCCTTCACAGGTATCGCCCTTGGAGTAGTTATGGGTTTAAGAGATCCATTGATCTCCATGATTGCCTTTGCCGGTTTAATCGGGATCTCTTTTTGTATCATTAAGAAGCTTACCAGATTTCCAGCAGATACTATAATCGGCGTATTCTCCGCTACCTCAATAGCTTTAGGAGTTGTCATCCTTTCCCGCGGAGGAGGATTCAGCAAGTATTCTGGCTTCCTTATAGGAGATATCCTAAGTATCACTAGCCTGGAAATAGTAACACTTAGCCTAGTGTTTGTATTGGTATTGTTATATTGGTTTTTCTTTTTCAACAACCTTTTTCTAGTAAATATAAACTCTGTACTCGCCAAGAGTAGAGGTATCAAAGTACTTCTAACCGAAATTATATTTGTTGTTCTCCTAGCCATCATTGTCATGGTATCCATCCAATGGATAGGAATACTTGTTATCAATGCTCTCCTCATCCTTCCAGCAGCCGCAGCTCGCAACCTTGCTCTGAACATGCATTCATACAATCTCCTAGCAGTAGTTATAAGCCTGCTAGCAGGTATTATCGGCCTCATTCTCTCATATTACTGGGGAACAGCAGCCGGAGCCACCATAGTATTGTGCAATACCGTATTCTTCCTGGTATCCATACCTACAAGAGTAAGACTCCGACAAACAGCATAACGTTTTACCTGATATGCTCTCTACAGGGCTACCTCCCTAGCCCCCCATAAATTTTGGGGGCATTTTTATTAATTTTAGGGTTAATATTTGTTAAACTTTACCAAGAGGGAGTGCATATATTGGAATATGGAAAAAACTATAGGAGTTAGGATATGTGTACCAACAAGTATTCTTCAGAAATTAACCCCAATAGTGTTCGTTTTTTGTCAGCTAAACCGACTAGCCCTCTAAATGTACTTGCGGTGAAAAATGAACTTCGTAATAACAATGCATTACCGAACGGTTTGCCATATGGTAATCCTAGTTTCACCCATGTCCGCAATCCTTATGGATTACAGAATAATAATCCCCCGAACAAGATTATGCTTACACCTGCAATTTTTGGAGGATTCGCAGCGTTCTCCGTGGGTTTTGGATATTTTGGACATAGCTTGACTACGGGATATTCGAAGTTCATATTCTTTGTAAATATCTATGCAATCATAGCAACATTCGGTGTAGGTTATTATATTTATGATTCGGTCCATGCAGAAACTAGAGATGCTAGATACTCCGATATTATCCTTCCAATTGTAACAATAATTTTATTTTACGCAGCAGTGTATAATCTTATTTACTCTTTGTACCCGATTACTTTTAAAGGTACAATAGGCGATACTAAGATCACCCAGTTCTTATCCTTTATTGCTAGGAGCATAGGAACTATTTCTATTGGCGAGTCATTCGGCATATCTGTGGAGACTGCGGGCGTCCAATCTTTAACGTCTATCGAAGCATTATTTAACTTTTTTGTAATAACCCTTTTAATAGCCCTATTGGCCTAAACATCACCTTTGCTTTAGATTTACGAACGGGCAGGCATTATTATAGGTATAATAATGCCTGAATATAATTTATCATCTGGGACGCCTCCTTCTAGTAGGGAGACAAATTATCTGCCCCACCTGGAGGTTTGAGGGATCCACCCCTGGGTTCATCTGAATAACTGTATTCACCGTAATGCCATACCTGCGAGCTAACTTCGAGAAAGAATCACCTGCTTTAATTACATACCTGTTGCCTGGAGAACAAGGGACTATACTTCTTCTTACCGGTATACATATGGACTGTCCGACTTTAAGCTTGCCAGCATTGACCATGGGGTTAACTACAGCAATAGCTTCTACAGTAGTATTGTATCTTCGTGCTAAGACAAAAAAAGTATCACCTAGTTTTATTCTATAAGAGATTGTTCCTTGAGGACATGGTGACATTCAGCTCACTCCTGTGTAATTATTTGTTGTTACTTATTCTATGTTGAAGTCCTTGTCCTTCTTACCAAAAAGATACTCTAACCCCCTTTTTTCTTAAGTCAAAAAAACATCTTATACCTTATGATTCGACTATCACAACTCACCACAGGCTAAGGACGTTCTTAGTAATAGAAAAAAATAATTTGCAGAAAAGTGCAGATTATTAAAGATAGTTTGAGTGTTAAAATGTTTGACAACCAAATTATAAATGAGTTAATATTTGGATAGGTGTCTGAAAGGAGAGTTGAAAATGGAGAAACCAATCAGCTCTGTTTTGAATGAGCTTCTTGTCAAAACATTTAACGATATACTAGCAGTAGAAGAATATGAGCTCAGGAAAGGACCCCTAAACAACCTATCTCTTTCAGAGATACATGCTATCGAAGCTATAGGTATGTATCACACCAGAACTATGTCCCAGGTAGCATCAGATTTGAGTATAACCATGGGAGCCCTGACTCCGGCAGTTAACAACCTTGTCAAAAAGGGTTACGTAAACAGAGAAAGAGATGAAAAAGACAGAAGGGTTGTCAATATAGCTCTTACTAGAAGCGGGAAATTGGCTTATAGGATACACGAAAAATTCCATTATGATATGGTGAAACAAACTATTAAAGGATTAACTGAAAAAGAAGACATCCTTATCGAATCCTTAAGAAAACTAAATGATTTCCTAGTATCAAAATATACAATCAAGAAATGCGGAAAAGGTAATTGATATGTACAATGTAGAAATCGCTGGAACAGGAAGCTTTGTACCTGTATGCAAAGTAAGTAATGATGATATTTCTAAATTCGTTGAAACAAGTGATCAGTGGATTAGCGAAAGAACAGGTATCAAGGAAAGAAGAATCGCTATTGAAGAAAATACAACAGACCTTGCAGTAGGATCTGCTCTTGATGCTTTAAATGACGCAGGAATTACTCCTGAGGAAGTGGAACTGATTATCGTGGCTACCACCACGCCTGATTATTTCTTTCCCTCCACAGCCTGTCTCGTGCAGGAGAGGATTGGAGCTTGTAAGGCAACTAGTTTTGATATCAGTGCTGCCTGTACCGGATTCATATATGGATTAACCATAGCTCGGCAGTTTATTAAGACAGGTATGTACAAAACAGCTTTAGTGATAGGATCCGAAGTACTCTCCAAGGTCACAGACTGGCAAGACCGAAACACATGCGTCTTGTTTGCTGATGGCGCAGGTGCAGTAGTCCTTAAAAGAGGGGAGGAGGGTATAGTCGCCGAGATGATAGGCTCAGATGGTAACGGAGCGGAAAACCTCCAATGCCCTGCAATTCCGATAAATAACAGGTTTACACAAACCATAAAAACTACACCGAGTTATATAAACATGAATGGCCGAGAAATTTACAAATTCGCAGTCAAGGTTATACCAGACTGCATCCATAAAGTCTTAGAGAACACAGGGTATACCTTAGAAGATATTAAGACTATCATTCCCCATCAGGCAAATGTAAGGATCGTAGATGCCGCTGCTAAAAAGCTGGGAATAGATAAGGGGAGATTCTTTGTTAACCTCCATAGATATGGGAATACATCAGGAGCAAGCATTCCGATAGCTCTGGATGAAATGTCCAAACAGAAGCTTATCAGTAAAGGTGATCTTATTATCTTGGTCGGTTTCGGGGCGGGCCTAACATATGGTGCCCAACTGATCAGATGGACAAAAGACTAAAGTCTAATACGAGGTGAAGTTAGTGTCTTACGAAAAGATCAAACTTATTATCGCCAAACAGATAGGTTTTGAGGTAGAAAAAATTAAGCTGTCCTCTAAATTTAAGGAAGACTTAGGAATCGATTCACTTGATATTTTTGAGATAGTTACCGAAGTAGAGGAACAGTATGCCATAGAGATCCCTACCGAAGACCTAGAAGACATAAGAGTAGTAGCTGATCTTATCAATTATCTGAAATGCTTGCCAGCTTCATAAATAATTTTGCCAAAGGAGAAAAGAAATGAATAACTTTAGTTTTTTTCACAATCTGGGGATGAAATACCCAATAATTCAGGGAGGTATGGCATGGGTGTCAGATAGTTCCCTGGCAGCCGCAGTATCTAATGCGGGAGGCCTAGGATTAATAGCAGCAGCCAATACTCCTACCCACATTGTTAAGGAAGAAATTCGAAAAGCAAAACTGTTAACAGATAAGACCTTCGGAGTGAACATCATGCTTATGAGTGAGAACGCCGAGGAAATCGCCCAACTGGTCTGTGATGAGCAGATTAAGGTCATCACCACAGGAGCTGGAAGCCCAGGTAAATACCTTAAAATGTGGAAAGAGTATGGGATAACCGTCATTCCAGTCGTTGCTTCAGTTGCTATGGCTAAAAGGATGGCTAAAGAAGGTGCGGACGCTGTCATAGCAGAAGGCGGAGAAGCTGGAGGTCATGTAGGAGAAATAACCACCATGGTATTACTTCCTCAAGTAATTGATGCTGTAGATATTCCTGTCATCGCCGCAGGAGGGATAGGTGACGGCCGTGGGATCGCTGCCGCCTTCATGCTGGGAGCGAGTGGAGTTCAGGTTGGCACAAGGTTCCTAGTCTCTAAAGAATGTACCATCCATCAGAATTACAAAGACAAGGTGATTAAAGCGAGAGATATAGACTCAGTAGTCACCGGCAGACCAACAGGACATCCTGTTAGAGTTTTGAAAAATAGACTTACTAGACAGTATAGTGAACTAGAAAAGGCCGGGGCTTCTCTTGAACAGTTGGAAGCACTGGGTTCAGGGGCTTTACGCAAAGCGGCCAGAGATGGGGATATAGATAATGGTTCAGTCATGGCCGGTCAAATAGCAGGACTTATCAAGAAAGAACAGACTTGCCAGGAAATCATTGAAGAGATGTTCGCTCAATCCCAAGAAAGAATGAATGCGTTAAAGTCAATTGGTATAATAAATGAGTAAGATTGCTTTTCTCTTTACTGGACAGGGCTCCCAGTATGTAGGTATGGGCCGAGAACTTTTTGAGAACAACGATATTGTTCGTAATGTTTTCAACCAAGCTGACAAGGAACCGGGATTTTCTTTAAGTCAACTCTGCTTTAATGGCCCGAAGGAAGATCTGGATAAAACGGAGAACACACAACCTGCTATTCTCACCGTGAGTGTAGCAGCTTATAAGGCTTTAGAATCCTATGGAATACGACCTGATCTAGCTGCTGGTTTAAGTTTAGGTGAGTACTCAGCGCTTGTCTGCAGTGGTGCTCTGGACTTTGCAGAGGCAGTTAAGTTGGTACGCCAGAGAGGCAAATATATGCAAGAAGCAGTCCCGCAGGGCGAGGGAGGAATGGTTGCTATCCTAGCCCTAGACTCAGATAAGGTTGAAGAAGCTTGTCGTCTGGCAGCCACTGAAGGTATAGTCCAAGTAGCCAACTACAACTGTCCTGGTCAAATTGTTATCTCCGGTCAGAAGAAGGCTCTTGAACTGGCCTCAACCAAAGCAGCCGAGCTTGGAGCTAAAAGAGTCATACCCCTCGATGTGAGTGGCCCTTTTCATACTGGATTACTTCAACCTGCTGCCGAAAAACTGAGTTCTGACCTGGCGAAAATAGAATTCCGTAGTTTACAGATACCCGTGATATCTAATGTCACCGCAGAATATATCCAAGAAGGACAAATCCAAGACCTTCTGCCACGACAAGTCATGAACCCGGTTCTCTGGGAGATGACAATTAGGAGAATGCTCCAAGAAGGAGTAGATACTTTTGTGGAGATTGGCCCAGGAAACGCTTTACGAGGATTTGTTAAGAAAATCGATAGAAAAGCGAAGCTCTTCAATGTTGAGGATATGGCATCACTTCAAGCTGTAGTCGAGCAGTTAAAGAAATAGATTTAGTTTGTATATTTGTATTTGGCACATTAGCGGAATCAGCAAGTGACAGCGACGGCCATAGATGGCCTAGTGTCGCGGTTGCCATGGATGGCAAAGAGCGACCTTCGGCGCGTGGTGAGCGGGTAATGTACAAATATACAACATATCTAGATATCATACTTAGGAGGTTCACAATGCTAAACGGAAAAACGGCTGTTGTAACCGGAGCGAGCAGAGGTATTGGCAAAGCCATAGCTCTTAAACTCGCCGAACAAGGGGCTAACATAGTCGTCAACTACATTAACAACAAGGATGAAGCCGATAATCTAGTTAAAGAATTAGAAGCCCATAGAACTAAAGCCTTAGCTATTCAGGCAGATATCAGTGATTTCAATCAAGCTAAGAATCTAATCAGCAGAACCAAAGAAGAACTGGGTGCAATAGACATCCTAGTTAATAATGCAGGTATCACCCGCGATGGTCTGATTATGCGCATGACTGAAGAAGACTTTGACCGCGTTATCGAAGTTAACCTCAAAGGAGTTTTCAACTGTACCAGACACGCTGTACCTTTCATGGTCAAACAGCGCAGCGGTCGGATAATCAACATCACTTCTGTAGCAGGAGTCTTGGGTAATCCCGGACAGGCTAATTATTCGGCAGCTAAAGCAGGAGTTATCGGAATGACCAAAACCCTAGCCAAGGAAATAGGCAGCAGAGGGATAACCGTAAATGCCATCGCCCCAGGATTTATAGAGACCGATATGACAGCCGATTTAGCAGATAAGGTTAAGCAAACAATTAAAGACAATACCGCCTTGGGAAAACTTGGGAAACCAGAAAATATCGCTGATGCTGTTGCTTTCTTAGCTGGAAGCACAGGTGAATATATAACCGGCCAAGTCTTGAGTGTAGACGGTGGAATGGCTTTTTAGGAGGAATAACACATGAAAAACAGAGTGGTTGTAACTGGACTGGGGGCTGTTACGCCTCTTGGAAACAATGCGGTTGATTTTTGGCAGGGTATTAAGGAAGGCAAATGTGGGATTGGACCAATAACAGCTTTTGATATCACCAACTTCAAGTCAACTCTGGCAGCCGAAGTCAAAGGATTTAACCCAGAAGACTACATGGACAAAAAGGAAGCCAAACGGATGGATCGTTACTGCCAATTTGGTATGGCGGCAGCCGATGAAGCTTACAAAGATGCAGGATTGGATACCGCTACGTTTGATAGAGACAGATTTGGGGTAATAGTGGGTTCAGGCATTGGTGGTTTGCTCACCATCGAAGAACAGCATAGCAGACTTCTGGAAAAAGGGCCGGGCAGAGTTTCCCCGTTCTTTATTCCTATGGCAATTAGCAACATGGCTGCAGGTAATATTGCTATCAAACTAAATGCTCGGGGAATTTGTACCAGCATAGTAACTGCTTGTGCCACCGCAACCCATGCCATCGGTGAATCTTTTCAAAAAATCATAAGAGGAGAAGCAGATATTATCATTGCTGGAGGAGCAGAGGCTCCGATAACTCCGTTAGCAGTAGCTGGCTTCACTTCAATGACAGCCTTAAGTGGTAGTACTGACCCTGCAAGAGCATCGATTCCTTTTGACAAAGAAAGAGATGGATTTGTCATGGGAGAAGGAGCAGGGATTGTTGTTTTAGAATCCCTAGAACATGCGCTAAAGCGTAATGCCAAGATATATGCAGAAGTGGTTGGTTACGGAGCTACTTGTGATGCCTATCATATGACTGCCCCCGCCCCTAGTGGAGAAGGCGGAGCCAGAGCTATGAAAATGGCCCTAGATGATGCCGGCATCTCACCTGACCAAGCTCCTTATATCAATGCTCATGGAACCAGCACCCCTTATAATGATAAATATGAGACAGAGGCTATCAAGAAAGTATTCGGAGATATGGCCTATAAGATACCAGTCAGTTCTACCAAGTCTATGACTGGTCACCTCCTGGGAGCTGCCGGGGGAGTAGAAACCATAATTTGTGTTAAGGCTGTGCAAGAAGATTTCGTGCCACCCACTATCGGGTACTGTACTCCCGACGAAGAATGTGACCTCGATTATGTACAGAACACAGGCCGTGAGACTCCTGTAACTTATGCAATGTCCAATTCCTTGGGTTTTGGTGGACATAATGCTACTATAATAGTAAAAAAATGGTCAGAGGGATAAATTATGAATTTTAAAGAGATCCAAGAACTTATAAAAATTGTAGATGAGTCTAATCTAACCACTGTCGAGGTGGAACAAGAAGGATTCAAGATTGTTCTGAAGAAAAAAGTGGAGAAGATAGTGAGCACAGAACGAACCGAAGCTTCCTATTCGGGGCAGTTACCCCCAGTACAAAACTCGGCAAGTCAAGCACTTCCAGAAGAAGTCATCGCTGTAGAAAAAGAAACCATCAAATCTCCCATAGTAGGAACTTTCTATTCCAGCGCTTCTCCTGGAGACCCACCGTTTGTAACTCCAGGTTCCAAAGTGGAAAAAGGGAGTATCTTGTGTATCATCGAGGCTATGAAGCTAATGAATGAGATCGAATCTGAAGAAAATGTCTTAATCCTTGAAGTATTGGTTCAGGATGGACAGATGATTGAATATGGCCAACCCCTTTTTGTGATAAGCAAGTAAAAGTACTAATCAATACTTGGAATAATAAGCTATGTGGAGGTAAGTATGCTGTTAGGAGTCAAAGAGATCCAGGAAATAATACCTCATAGGTATCCCTTTCTTCTTATAGATGGGGTAGAAGAAATTGAAGATGGCAAAAGAGTAGTTGCTGTGAAAAATGTCTCCATGAACGAATACTTCTTTCAGGGTCATTTCCCTCAGGAACCAGTCATGCCTGCAGTACTAATTATTGAAGCTCTTGCTCAGGCTGGCGCTGTTGTTCTTTTGCGTATGGAACAATTCAAAGGGAAAATCGCTTATTTCACCGGAATTGATAAAGCTAAGATTAGGAAGAAAGTAGTACCTGGCGATGTACTTAAATTAGAAGTGGAAATAATCAAGATTAAAGGCCCTGCCGGAATAGGGAAAGCGATAGCAACAGTAGATGGCAAGAAAGCTGTCGAAGCGGAACTGATGTTTTTCATCAGCTAGTTAAAATAACAAATGATTATTAGAGATTTTTTTCAAAGTAGGTGGAAACCTTGTTCAATAAGATATTGGTAGCCAATAGAGGAGAGATAGCTGTTCGAGTTATTAGAGCGTGCAGGGAGATGGGGATTCAGACCGTTGCTGTATACTCTGAGATAGATCGTCATGCCCTTCATGTTGATCTGGCAGATGAGGCTGTCTGTATTGGACCTGCCCGAGCTAGAGACAGCTACCTCAACGCTGAAAATATAATTAGTGCTACCGTCCTCACAGGGGCAGAAGCTATTCATCCAGGATTCGGCTTTCTGGCGGAGAACAGCAAGTTTGCCGAAATGTGCAAGGAATGCAATATCGTATTCATAGGCCCTGATTCGGAAGTTATTGAAATGATGGGTAATAAATCGAAAGCTAGACAACTCATGAAAGAAGCGGGCGTTCCAATTGTCCCTGGGGTGAACGGTATCCTCAAAGACTTGGAACATGCTACCAGTGCAGCTGGGGACATAGGCTATCCTATAATCCTCAAGGCTTCAGCCGGGGGCGGAGGGAAAGGGATAAGGATCGTATATGATGAAGAAGAACTGAAAAAAGCCTTTGAAACTGCCAAAACAGAAGCCAAGGCTGCTTTCAACGATGATTCCATGTACATGGAGAAATACCTTATAGCTCCCAGACACATAGAATTTCAAATTCTTGCAGATAATTATGGCAGTATAATTCATCTCGGAGAAAGGGATTGCTCTGTTCAAAGACGTAACCAGAAAGTAATAGAGGAAGCACCTTCTAACATCCTTTCGGATGAACTGAGAAAGAAGATGGGTGATGCTGCAGTACAGGCAGCTGTAGCAGTTGGTTATAGAAATGCTGGAACAGTAGAATTTTTAGTTGATAAAAATAATAACTATTATTTTATGGAGATGAACACGCGTATCCAAGTGGAACATCCTGTCACAGAACTAGTCACGGGAGTAGACCTGGTTCAGGAACAGATTCGAATCGCTGCAGGAGAAAAATTGACTATCAGCCAAGAAGAGGTTACCATCAAAGGACATGCGATCGAGTGCAGGATAAACGCTGAGAACCCCTCCAAAGGGTTCAGACCTTCTCCCGGTAAGGTAGACATACAACTATGGCCAGGGGGGAGTGGTGTCAGGCTAGATAGCGCACTTTATAATGGTTATGAGATTCCTCCTAATTACGATTCTATGATTGCTAAGCTTATATGCTATGGCCGAAATAGAGATGAAGCTCTCCATAAGATGCGTAGAGCTTTAGACGAATTCATCATTGAAGGAATCGATACGAATATAGAATTTATTTTTGATATTCTTAGTCATGACAAGTTTATTAGCGGTGAGTTTGACACCTCATTCATAAAAAATGAATTCAATATTTCTTGATAACATCCATGTAATAAGTTAGCTTATCCAACATATTTATATAAAGTGCTTAATCAGTCAAATGATATTATATTAAAGGCTAATTAAATGCAGTGGTAAGCCTAACATGGAATGAATTGCATTAATATGCTAAAATCACTAATAAGTAGTATAAAATATATCGGTTGGTGCAAATGTTTAAGTTTAATAAAGTTTTTAAAAAACCCCGTTATTTGGTCTTACAACAGAATTCACAGCAGGAAACACCAGCAGAAAATGGTGTTGTTCCTGCTATTCCCAATGGTCTATGGATTAAATGCGCTGGATGCTCAGAGACTATCTATAATAAAGACTTCTGTAATAATTATCAAGTCTGCCAAAACTGTGGCTATCATTATAGAATGACTGCTCGGGAAAGATTAGAACTGGTAATGGATACTGGGACTTTTAAGGAAACTAATTCCGAACTTAAAAGTGTTAATCCCTTGAATTTTGAGGGTTATGAAAACAAACTGCAAACCTATCAGGAACGAACAGAACTTCAGGAGGCCGTGGTTACCGGTTATGGTAAAATTCACGGGCTTGATGCAGAGGTAGTTGTTATGGACAGCAGCTTCATGATGGGCAGTATGGGTTCAGTTGTAGGGGAGAAAATAACGAGAGCTTTTGAAATGGCCACATCCAAAGGCAAGCCCATTATTATCTTCACTGCTTCCGGAGGAGCTAGGATGCAGGAAGGGATGTTCTCCCTCATGCAGATGGCCAAAACATCTGCAGCAGCTGGCAGACACGACCAAGCTGGGGGTCTATATATAACTGTCTTAACAGATCCAACCACAGGAGGAGTAACAGCCAGTTTCGCCATGTTAGGAGATATAATCCTCGCCGAACCAGGAGCACTGATTGGTTTTGCTGGTAAGCGTGTAATCGAACAAACCATCAAACAACAGCTCCCTGAAGGATTTCAAACAGCTGAATTCCTATTGGAGCATGGATTTATAGATAAGATAGTAGCCAGAGAGAACATGAAACTCACCTTATCTCGTTTGATTAAGCTACATCACAAAAAGTGAACTATACCTACTTGGGAGTGTTTCTATGATTGAGCGTGAAAAAGATATTGTGGAATTGAGTAAGAAGATTGATGAACTAAAAAGCTTTGCTCAAGAGAAACAAACAGACTTCTCGCCAGAGATAAGATTACTAGAGGATAAATTAACAAACATGAGAACAGAAGTTCTGCAAAACCTCACCCCTATGGATAAACTAACTCTCTCCCGCATGGTTGAAAGACCAACGTCTTTGGACTATATCGAGAGAGTGTTTGACGTATTTATCGAACTACATGGTGATCGGCAGTTCAGAGATGACCCCTGTATAGTTGGAGGCATCGCTAGACTGGGCAAGATGCCTGTTACCGTCATAGGCCAGCAAAAAGGCAGGAACACCAAAGAAAACGTCCAAAGGAACTTTGGTATGCCTAACCCCGAAGGATTCCGCAAAGCTTTAAGGCTTATGAAACAAGCAGAGAAATTCCAACGTCCCGTAATTTGTTTCATTGACACCCC
>JAGXFZ010000069.1 GCA_024637055.1 Gracilibacter sp.
TATTATCGGTAGCACGTTCACTTGTTAAAAATTATCGCCCATGCAGGGCAAACCTATAGAAAAACACCGCAAAACTGAACTTGCGGTGTTTATGTTTTCTGTGGAGCCGATGGTCGGAATCGAACCGACGACCTGCTCATTACGAGTGAGCTGCTCTACCCCTGAGCCACATCGGCGTATTTTAGACAATTGCTATTGTAATTCATTTCAATATTCTAGTCAATAAATCTTTATATAAGTATGTTATTATGCTGTGATGATGTCACCTAGAGCATAAAAGACTTATAAAGAGCCTCCTTGAGAAATACTATGAATGAGTTATCTTATCAAACGAGAGGAATATACTATTTAATAGGTTGCATTCAGGTCTAGCTCAGGGAATTTGCGCTTGTTAGAAATATCTAATAAAATTAAGGAGTTAATCAAAGTAATAAAAGGAGGCTTCTTACTTTCAGTACTACAAAAGAAGATGTCTATGCGTTATGCCAAGAGAAAGGCATAGAATTTATCCGGCTTCAGTTCACTGATATTTTTGGTATCATGAAAAGCACGTCTATCATGGTTGATGAGTTAGATAGAGCTTTCGCCGGCGAGTTAATGTTTGATGGTTCTTCAATTGACGGGTTTGCACGTATTGAAGAGTCTGATCAGGTTCTTATTCCTGATCCCTCAACCTTTGCAGTTATGCCATGGAGACCCCAAGAAGAAGGGGTGGGCCGAATGATCTGTGATGTTTATACTCCCGATGGTGTTCCTTTTGAAGGATGTCCTAGGTATATCCTTAAAAACGCTCTTAAAGAAGCGGAGGATATGGGATACACCCTGAATATCGGGCCAGAAGGTGAATTTTTTCTCTTCCATACCGATGATAAAGGCTATCCGATTTTCGAAATCCATGATAACGCCGGCTATTTCGATCTTGCTCCTGTGGACAGAGGAGAAAATGCTAGGAGAGATATGATTCTGACTTTGAAGAAGATGGGATTCAAGATTGAAGCCTCTCACCATGAAGTAGCTCCTGGACAACACGAGATCGATTTTAAATATGACGAAGCACTTGCTACTGCTGACAATTGGGTTACCTTTCGAGATGTAGTGAAAAACATTGCCCAGGAACACGGACTTTATGCTACTTTCATGCCTAAACCGTTTTCTGGTGAAAATGGCAATGCGATGCACTGTAATCAGTCTTTATTTAAGGATGGTAAAAATGCCTTCTATGACGAGAAAAACCCTGAAGGGTTAAGTGATATCGGCATATATTATATTGGTGGGCTTTTGAAACACATCAAAGGTATGGCAGCTATCACTAACCCAATCGTCAATAGTTATAAACGCTTAAAGCCTGGTTATGAAGCTCCTGTGAATGTTGCCTGGTCCAATTGCAATCGTAGTACTCTGATCCGAATACCTGCTGCCAGAGGGCAGTCAACCAGGGTCGAGCTTAGAAATCCTGATCCTACTGCTAATCCTTATCTTGTCTTTGCACTGATGTTAAGAGCTGGTATGGAAGGAATCAAGAACAAAATAATTCCTCCTGAACCCATTGATGAAAATATCTACGATTATGTTAACGATCATCAAGGTGATGAATTGCCAACTTTCCCTAGGGACTTACAAGACGCTATTTTTGAATTGAAAAAGGATTCCTTAGTGAAGGAAACCTTAGGCAATCATGTATATTCCCGTTATTTAAGAACAAAACAAGAAGAATGGGATGAGTATGCCGAACACGTTCATCAATGGGAAATTAAGAATTATCTGAGAAGGTTCTAAGATTTTTAATAATCAAATCAGTACTTACTGGTTTGATTATTTTTTTATAAAACAAATTTACCAAGAGCTTCAGCTACCCCATCTTCATCATTGGTCCCTGTTACATAACAAGCTGCTTCCTTAAGATCAGGGTGACCATCGCCCATGGCCACGCCTATGCCTGCATACTTGATCATTTCTAGGTCATTGAGGCCGTCTCCTATGGCGAAGACTTCTTCTCTGAGGATGCCAAATCTCTCAGCGAGGAAGGCTACAGCTGCTCCCTTATTTACTTCTTTATTAGACATTTCTAAGAATGACGGTTTGGACGTGGCTAGGTAAATGCGGTCTTGGAATAACGGTTTATACTCCATATATTTTCTGAATACAAGATCTTCCTCACCGATGACGAGTATCTTTTCGGCCCCTTCTTTTTCCTGGGTGATGATTTCCAGCAGATCTGCCTTCGTCGGTTGAAACGATGAGACTGTTTTGCAGTATTTTTCCCATTTTTCTAGATCAGCAGTGTAAATTTCATCCCTGATATATATCTGGCAATGTAATCCGTCCGCCAGAATCCTCTTAACGACTTCAGCTGCTAGGCTGCTCTCAATCACCTTGCGGTAAATTATTTCTCCACTGATGTTATCTCTGATAATAGCACCATGACAGGATATGACAGGAATACGAATATCGAGTTGATCTATAAAGCGTTGGCTTGATAAATGTGTTCTTCCTGACGCTACTGTGACGAGTATTCCTTTGTCCTTTATTTTTGTGATGATGTCTAAGGTCTTATTAGAAATCGTCAGGTCATGACGAAGAAGTGTATCATCTAAATCGATAGCTACTAAGCGTATTGGCACTTTTTTTCCTCCATCTGTATTTAATTTATCAGGCATCTAAGTGACACCATTAATTTCATAATTTTAAAGCTACCCATCAGTACCATAGTTTAACTCTAGGTGTTTTGTCAATCTTTTGCTAGGATAGGAATCGTAAATGTATAATAGCTATATAACAAATCTGGCATAAATAAGCTATATAACAAATCTGGCATAAATAAGCTATACATAGTAGAATGTTTAATTGAGGTGTTTATACAGATGAATATAGCATTTTTAGCTCTTGGAATATTAATACTTATCGCATATCTGATGTTGAATTTTTATGTGGGCTTAAGGAGCTACCACGGACTTAAGGCGTTCTTCCCTTCTTTCCCTCGGGTTGTCTTCTGGCCCCTATTCCTTGTTATTGCATTTTCTTTCATTCTGGGAAGAATGGTATCATTTGAACTGCCCTTCTTCAGTAGCATGGGTATGTACTGGATTGCAGCTTTCTTATATCTTTTAATGTTTTACATATTAATAGATCTAGCAGGTCTGCTTAATACTCATTTTAAGCTTCTGCCTGAGAGATGGAGACAGAACTGGCAAAACAAGAAAATATATATACTCGGCGTTGTACTGACTGCAATTGTTCTAGTATTCGGCAACTGGAGTTCACAGACTCTCCAAATATCTGAGTATGACTTAGAAATAAACAATAAAACAACTGATATCACAGAACTTAAGGCTGTTCTCATAGCTGACCTTCATCTAGATAGTTATGCCAACATAAATCATCTGGAGAACGCAGCGCAGGAAATAACGTCTTTAAATCCGGATGTTATCTTCCTCGCTGGCGACATCTTCGAAAATTATCTGGATCTAAACGTTATAGATCAGATAGATAGCATCTTTGATACGCTCGAGGCTAAACACGGAATTTATGCTGCTCTTGGAAATCATGAATATTATGGAGGACAAGACGCTCAAATCATCGAATATCTCGAACACAAAGGAATCGTGGTCTTGGTAGATGAAGTCACAGAAGCCGTAGATGGTAATATCTATATTGCAGGCAGAAATGACTATGGGAGCGGACATATGATGGAACTTGGCGAACGAAAATCAGTGGAAGATATACTTCGTGATGTGGATCATATTAAACCTATTTTTCTTCTAGACCATCAACCTCAGGAAGTTGAAGAAGCCAGTGCTGCTGATGTGGACTTGATGCTTTCTGGACATACTCATGGAGGACAACTCTTTCCTATTCAGATTTTCACTAAAGCTTTGTTTATTATAGATAGAGGTCACTGGTTGGATGATGATTTCAATCTGGTTGTTACTACAGGATTAGGAACATGGGGACCACCTGTTAGGACCAACTCCAAATCAGAGATAGTTGTAATGAATATTAGTATGAATTAGAAAGATAATTAGAGAAATAATAGACTATATAGAGATAGTAATTAACTATTGAAAGGATGCAAACTAATTGGATTTGCGTTTAGTTGTTATTGCAATCACCCCCGCTATTGCTTTAGGGTTGGCCTTCTATCTAACAGATCGTTTTGATAGAGAACCTTTGCGCCTCTTGGCCAAAGTATTTGTTTTTGGAGCCCTTTCTGTAATACCAATAATGATAGTAGGTCAATTTCTTGTCTCCCTGAACATTTTTACCGGGCTCTTGGGAATAGCCTTTACTACTTTCATAATAGCGGGCTTGACTGAAGAATTCTTCAAGCGAGAGGTTGTTCTCAGAATGGCATATAAGAATCCTGCTTTTGATGAAAAACTGGATGGAATAATCTATGCTGTCTTTGCTTCTCTCGGCTTTGCTACAGTGGAAAATATCATGTATGTCCTTACTCACTTCTCAACTAATCCCTATGTGGGCATATATAGAGGACTACTTTCGGTTCCTGCTCACGCTTTACTAGGGGTAACTATGGGTTATTATCTTTCCCTAGCCAAATTCTCTTATAACAAAAACTTTGAACGTGTCTATCTTCGAAAAGCACTTCTAGTCCCTGTTCTTCTTCATGGAATCTTTAATTTTATCCTTATGGCCGATATCACTATCTTATTGATTCTATTCATTCCTTATGTTCTCTACTTATGGTTCACTAATCTAAAAAAACTGAACCGCTATTATAACGAATCTAAAACAAGGTTCCAATCTGAAATTACCGACTATAAGATGGAGTGACATAGTTTCCACAAAAAAAGTAAACCAGCCGGAGCTGGTTTACTTTTTTTGTGGAAACTAATTTCAAATTAAGGTGTTGGCTGCACACGACCTTCTCTTACCATCTCTTCAGAAGGTTTAAAGAGAAGAGTTATACAGTATAACCCACTTAAGCCTACCGCACCATAAACTATTCTAACTGGGATTGGACTGATTCCACCGAAGAGACTGGCTACGAGATCAAATTGAAAGAAACCTATAAGTCCCCAGTTGATAGCTCCGATGATAACAAGACCAAGTGCGATTCTCTGCATAGTATTCATAGATAATTGCCTCCTTACTTGCAAATTTATTATATTCTTCTTTATTAGAATGTAAGGAAAGCAGAAATTTTATTCCTAAAAATATATAAAATTAAATATTGAAGATTATTGCAATTCTTAAACTGTATTTAAAATATTAGGGATAGATTTATAAAACTTTTCTATATTCTTGGCTATCAGGTTAACTCCGGTATCCTCAATCTCATCATCTATATTATTTAGAAGAGCTCTACTTAAAGTTTTTGACCAGTTGTCTTCATCACTATTTTGAATTGCATCACTATACTGGTCGTATTTTATAAAGATTTGTTCATGGAGTTGTTCTATATCGTCCTGATCATAATTAGAATACTCTTTCAGCTGATGGAACAAAAGAAAATGCATTTGATCAAGAGCCTTCGTAAATACATCTTCGTCTTTTTCCCAGCATGTATACTGTTTTATTACAATGAACATATTCACTATTGTTAGTTCTAGATAAAGAGCATCTCTATCTATTCCGCTTAGGCCAATTTTTTGTAAGTTTTCTTCTTGCATGAGAAATTCATCCGTTTTGCTTCCTACCAAGTAATGCAGAACATTACCATAGTCCTCAGCTTTTACTGTTTCTGTACTTTTTTGTTCCGTCAATATAATAACCTTCTTTCTCCGATAATCAAGATTCTCTGTATGGATTATTTCTGTATGTTTCTCTGAATTCCTTGAAAATAATCTTAAAAAAAATTGTGAATTATTTTCATATCAAAAGCTGTCTTTTAATCTTTGGACAACAACTTATAATTTTGAACTTTCATGGATAAAAATACTGAGAAGTGAAAAAACTATTTTTAGATATCCATCTTTGCGACTCAGTTAAACTTTGGGTAAAAATTTTGAAGAAGGAGGCCAATCAAGAGTGAATCGAAAGCACTTAGTCTTACTAGTGGGTATATGTTTGATTATATTTCTTGTATTTACTGGTTGTAAGCAAGAAGTAGAACCTCCGACAGAGCCCCCTGTTGGTCAACCACCGGCAACAGCTAGTTATATAGGTACAGCTTCCTGTGAAAACTGTCATACCAAAGCACATTCAGGATTTACGAAAACGCAACACTATAATACTTTTAAACCGCTCTCAGAATATAATATCCCTGATCTGCCAAGCGAAATTACGATCTTTGATACAGCCAATGAGGAGAATCCAGCTTCAGCAACACTCGATACCTCAACCGTAAGTGGAGTAATGGTTGATCATTATGTTATTGCTAAAGCTCCGACTGGGTTTAAGGACCCTTATTACAGAGTTGCTGCAATCACTAATGAAGATGACAATTGGATATTTGAGCCTGCTAGAACAGGAGATTTCAATAACGACGGGACTGAAGACTGGGGAGCAGCCAGTTATTCATGTGGAAACTGCCACAGCCCCGGACTTGGTCAATCAGAGAAAGAAGCGACAATAGGTTGTGAGAGTTGTCATGGCCCAGGTGGTGACCATGTCAAAGCTGAAGAAAAAGCAGGAACAATGACAGTATCACAAGATGCATGTATCTCCTGTCATGATAGTGATCCATCCAAGAATAAAGAAGGTGTCTGGGAAGCAAATAACCATTATGGTACTAGAAACTACTTTGCTAGCAAACATGCCGACAGTGTTCAATTAAACAACTGTCTTGCTTGTCACACCCCACACAATGTAAATAAAGATGGCAATACTGTTATTGGAGATAATCCTGTTCAAGAGAACTGCAGTAAATGTCATACCCAAAGCTTTGACCTTGATAGTCTCATGTGGACTAACCCTACAGATCTACGTGACCATTACGTTAAAGATCACAGTTTCGGTGCGATGCCGTATGCAGAGCTTGGCGATGATAAAGATACCAAGCCAATAGAAATTACAAACCCCGACATGGTCGAGATTATCGAAGATAAAGTAAAGGAATAAGCCCAAAAATATATTTCCATTTATGAAGGCTGGGCCATATTTGGTCCAGCTTTCTTAAGTATTTATTTTATGAGACCTTGGTAGATCAGCTCCGGTAACTACGAACATTGCTCCCAACTTGACACCACTAAAATACAATAGTAAGCTAAATTGCAATAAAGTGAACTTTCTATGCACTAAAATACTTTTTAAAAGTTAGTGAGTAAATATATTGGAGGAAATCATGAATAAGCTCTATTCTTTTCTATCCTCAATGCGAGTTGGAATCTTTTTACTGGTTGCCATAGGAGTAACGTCAGCAATCGGATCTTCTCTCTTACCAGTAAGCTTTTACCGTTCTTTCACGTTTCAGCTCTTACTTGTACTGTTACTAATAAATATGACTTTATGTACAACCAATCAGTTACGAAAGTATTTTAGAAGGTCAAAAAGGGAAGAAGATAGAATACGGTTTTTTAGACGGATTGGCATATTAATTCTACATATTGGAATTGTATTAATACTTATCGGAGGGGTCATAAATTCCTTTGATGGGCAATCAGAATCAGTAAGTATAATAGAAGGAGAAACTCTAGATATATCTAATATCGTTCCTAAAGCCCATACTTTTAAACTGAGAGTTGATGAGTTTATAATAGAGTTTAATGAGGATGAATCACCCTCTCAATATATCTCTAACGTAAGTCTGATTGAACAGGGAAAAGTAATCAGTGAATACAGTATCAATGTAAACAATCCGTTGAACTATGGAGGGGTAAAGGTCTATCAATCGAGTTTTGGCCACTTAATTGATTTACAAGGAGAATCGGATACAGGCTGGTTCGAGCAAAGAATATTACAAGAAGGGGATATTCTTCCAATAAAAAATACGGATAAAGCATTGATGGCCTATAAGTATGTTCCTAACTACGACCCCAATTATGGAATGAATTCCAAGTCTTTAAAACCGGATAACCCTAGAATCATCTACTCTATCTACCAGAATGGCTCTTTATTAGATGTAGGGTTTGCCTCCTTTGGGGAAAGCTTAGAGATTGAACCAAATACATATGTGACTTTTAATGGCGTTAAACCATATACAGGTCTAATTATTAAGAGAGACCCAGGTCTACCCTTGGCTGCGGCAGGTGGACTGATGTTAATGATAGGAGCTTGTCTCGCTCTGATTCTTAAAGCAAAAAAACAGGAGGAATCACAATGACACCATATATTAATGAGTTGGTATATATAACCTTAATATTTTTCAGTATTGCTACTGTCTGCTATTTCTTCTCCTCCAGAGATAAAAGAATAGCAAAGACAGCTTTAATCTTATCAGTAGCCGGGCTTATCACAACTTCACTGGCACTTATAGCTCGCACTATTTTAGCTGGCCGACTCCCATTGGCCAACGGAGCAGAATTTGCTTTGTGCTTCGTTTGGTTTACTGTTTTTATTTACTTACTATATGAAGTGAAAAGTAAGAATAAGGGGGCGGGAGGAGCGGTAATGCTTATTGTAGCATTACTTATCGCGACCATACCAATTCTGATGCCTGGCCAGCTTGGGGATGCCAAACCACTTGCCCCAGCCCTAAAGAGCCCTTGGTTGACAAGCCATGTACTGACTGCGGTCTTCGCCTATGGAGGTTTTGCCTTGGCTGCGGGTCTTGCTGCGATGCACTTAAGAAGCTCAGCTTCCCCCCAGGGAGAAGAATGGGTAAGTAGGGTTATAGGAATTAGCTTTATCATGTTGACTGTTACCATAGTACTAGGAGCAATCTGGGCTGAACAAGCTTGGGGCAAATATTGGAGCTGGGATCCTAAAGAAGTTTGGGCAATGATTACTTGGATTATCTATGCCATATACCTCCATGTTCATCGACAGAAATTCTGGAGAGGCCGAAATGCTAATATTCTGGCTGTGGCAGGCTTTATTATCGTATTGTTTACAAAATACGGAGTGAATTTTATTCTTTCAGGCCTTCACAGTTATAGTTAAAGAAAGCTTCCACTCTTTCACGCTTTTAACGTTATTATTTTCAAATATAATTATATTTGATTGTATTTTTATGGATCTATCTAATAAGCTTTATATGAAGGGAAATTTAAGAAAGAATGTCGAATTATTATCCTATATACCTAGATATTGAGAATAAACCTATCCTGATAGTTGGAGGCGGAATGGTAGCCTTACGGAAAGTAGAAACTTTACTAAACTATGGTGCATTGGTAAGGATCGTTTCTCCTCGAATCATTCCTGAGCTTCAAGATATGGTTAACAAAGAACAATGTGAGTGGATTCCGAAAGAGTATGCAACCGAAGATATTCAGGATTCTTTATTGATTTTTTCCTGTACGGAAAAAGAAGAAATCAATGCCCAGGTTGCTCTAGATGCTAGGTCTAATAATATATCAATTAATGTAGTAGATGATCCTGATAAATGTTCGTTTATCGTCCCTTCTATTCTGACTAGAGGAGACCTTACTATTGCTGTCTCTACTGCTGGTAGTAGCCCGATTGTCGCTCGCCAAATTCGCCAGGAGTTAGAAGGATTCTATGGAGATGAGATGAGGTTGTATTTGGAGCTACTTAAGCTCTGGCGTAAAGAAGCCAAGCAGTATCTATCTCTAGAGAAGCGGACTCAATTCTTAAATAAAATCACTGATGGAGAAGTTTTAAACTATTTAAAACAAGGACAACATGATAAAGCGAAAGAGGTGATTGAGAATTGTTTCCGATCGTTGTTGGATTAAATTATAAGACGGCCCCTGTCGAAGTACGGGAAAGAGTAAGCGTTCATCATTCTCGAATGACATCATTCTTACAAAAAATACGGATGTACCCCGGAATCGAAGGGGTTGTTTTGCTTAGCACCTGTAATAGGTTCGAGATTTATGCGGTTACTACTGATATTGAAACCGGATTAAATTCACTCAAGAATTTTTTAGTGGAACTAGCCAAAGATGAGGGTGAATCTATCGACAAATACATATATAACTATTCTCTATACCCCACCGTTAAGCATTTGTTCAGAGTGGTATCTGGCTTAGACTCCATGGTCTTAGGGGAATCGCAGATTCTAGGGCAAGTTGCCAAAGCCTATGAATCATCGTACGCCACAGGGGTGACTAACAAAGTCATTAATGTGACCTTTCAAAAAGCTCTGGCCGTCGGCAAAAAAGTTAGGACTGAGACGTATATCGATCAATTCTCTACATCTATTAGCTATACCGCTGTAGAGTTAGCTAAACAGATTACAGGAAGTTTTCAAGACAAAAAAATTCTTATCCTCGGAACTGGAGATATGAGTTCTCTAACCACCAAGCATTTAGTTGCACAAGGTGCTTCTACTTTCATCGTTTCCAACCGTTCTTGGGAGAGAGCTAAGGAATTTGCTGTCAAATTCCAAGCCCAGGCAGTACCTTTTTCCGATTTGCACTTATGTTTGGAAGAAGCAGACCTTGTCTTTTCCGCTACAGCTTCTAAAGATTTTATCGTTATGGCTGACCAAATAACGAAAGTTATGAAGAAGAGAAAGCAACGTTCTCTTCTCTTGATTGATATAGCAGTTCCTAGAGATATCGACCCTAAGGTAAAACATATAGAGGGAATATCTCTCCATGATATTGATGATTTGCGAGAGGTTGTAGATTCTCATCAAAATGCCAGGGAATTAGCGGCCCAAGAAGCAGAGAAAATTATTAGTAAGGAGATGGAAAATTTTAAGGATTGGCATAACTCTCTACCTGTATCACCTACCATCGCTGCTTTACAACAGCGGGGGGAAGAAATAAAAAGCACCTTGCTAGACCAAGCCCTACCCAAATTAGAAGGAATCAGTCCCAAACAAGAAAAAGTTATTCGTGCACTAGCAAACTCTATCATCAATAATTTTCTTCATGTTCCGATAACAACTCTGAAAGAGGTCTCGAATACCCCCCAGGGCCACTTGTATACCAAGGTTATTCAAAACTCATTTGGGTTGGAAATTGATGTAGAGCGAGCGGAATTGGAGAAAACAAAATGAAACAGATAGGAATCGGAACCCGGGACAGTAAACTAGCTCTTTGGCAAGCTCAATGGGTTAAAGACTTCTTAACAGCCTCTTATCCAGATATTGATTTTAAACTGATCCCCATGAAAACCAAAGGAGATAAAATCCTTGATATACCTCTTCCCAAAATAGGAGATAAAGGCCTATTTACAATGGAGTTAGAACAAGGATTACTGTCCGAAGAGATTGACATGGCGGTTCACAGCCTAAAAGACCTTCCTACCGAATTACCTGAGGGGTTAGGTCTCTCAACTTATTGTCTGCGCCAAGATCCTAGGGATGTCTTCTTAAGTAAAGAAGGGATACTCTTAAAGGATCTTCCTGAAGGTGCGGTGATTGGAACGAGTAGCCTGAGGCGTAGAACGCAGTTGCAGTATTACAGACCGGATTTAGCTTTTACAGATCTACGCGGGAATTTAGAGACTCGCTGGCGCAAGTTACAGGAGTCAGAGACAATGGCAGGAATCGTGCTGGCCGCCGCCGGAGTTATCCGTTTAGGCTGGGAGGATAGAATTACAGAGTTTTTGCCCGAGGAAACCGTTCTCCCTGCTGTAGGACAAGGTGTAATCACCATAGAGATTGCTAACCATAGATCAGATATTAGAGAGCTTCTGCAACCGCTTAACCATATTCCCACCGAGTTAGCTGTGCGAGCTGAGCGTTCTTTTCTACGGAGCCTTGAAGGGGGCTGTCAGGTTCCTATTGGAGGCTTGGCAACGGTTATTGAGGGAACAATCAAGCTTAAGGGAAATATAACTAACTTAGATGGATCTGTTGTCTTAGAAACAACCGAAGAAGGTTTAGATCCGGAAGCTGTTGGCGAGGAAGCCGCCGCCAAGATGAAACTTTTAGGTGCCAAGGAATTACTGGCTGATATACGACAACAAATGGTGGATAACAATTATAATGTAAGAGGAGGGTATATCCTTGCGTAAAGGTTATGTCTTTTTAGTAGGAGCAGGACCTGGGGATCCTAAACTATTAACAATCAAAGGTTCGGAATGTATCGCCAAGGCGGAAGTCCTTGTTTATGACCGTTTAGTAGCCAAGAGTCTGCTGAAGTGGGCCCAACCGGGCTGTGAAAAAATCTATGCAGGCAAGTCCCCTGATGGTCATACTTTAACCCAGACAGAGATTAATGAAGTCCTTGTCAAAAAAGCCAAAGAAGGAAAGATCGTAACCAGACTAAAAGGAGGCGATCCTTTTGTCTTTGGGCGTGGTGGTGAAGAAGCTGAGTCATTAGTGGAAGCAGGTATCTCTTTCGAGATTGTTCCTGGTATCACTTCAGCCATAGCTGTCCCTGCTTATGCTGGGATTCCTGTGACGCATAGGGATATAACTTCTTCCTTTACAGTGATTACCGGGCATGAGAAATCTGCTAAGGATAATTCTGCGATTTCCTGGGATTCTCTCGCCCAATCAAAGAGTACGCTTATTTTTTTAATGGGCATGGAAAACCTAGGGTTCATTTGTCAGAAACTTATGGAGAATGGTCTTGATTCTTCTACTCCTGTAGGCCTTGTCCAATGGGGTACGCGTATTGAGCAACGTGTATTGACTGGGAAGCTGAACGACATAGCCTTACTCGCCCAAGAACAAAATTTTACGAATCCTTCTGTTATTGTTGTGGGGCAAGTTGTTTCCTTAAGAGAAAAACTTGCATGGTTTGAAGACCGTCCCCTCTTCGGACAGAGAGTTATAGTAACGAGGGCCCGACACCAGGCCAGTGTCCTTTCAGATTCGATCACAGAATTGGGTGGAGAGCCTTTAGAATTCCCAGTCATAGATATCATACAACCGAGTAATCCGAGTCTCTTACGTGAGGCTATTAATGATATTAAAAAGTTTTCCTGGATTATTTTCACTAGCGTTAACGGGGTAGAATATTTTCTCTCTGAAATCCTAAGAGAAGGCAAAGATATCAGAGAACTTGCTGGCATTCAAATTGCAGCGATTGGCTCTGTCACCCAGAAAGCCTTGGAAGACCGAGGCTTGAAGGTTGCCTATGTCCCCAACGAGTATAAAGCAGAGAACGTAATCGAAGGACTTGCCTCGTTAATCACCCCGGATCAACATATCCTTCTTGCCAGAGCGGAAGAAGCCCGTAACGTATTACCCGAAGCTCTAGAAGCATTGGGCGCTCATGTTCATGATGTTCCGACGTATAAGACAGTTTTGGGAGAAACAGATAAAGCTGAACTTCAGAGAGTACTCCAAGCCAAATCTGTGAATGCGGTGACGTTTACCAGTTCTTCAACGGTACGTAATTTCATGCAGTTGTTAGATGGAAATAAGGCACTTCTCGAAGGGGTTAAGACATTCTCTATTGGTCCGATTACCAGTTCTACTGCCAAAGAACTCGGTTTGCACATTGATTATGAAGCGAAGGAATATACTATAGATGGATTGATTCAAGCATTGATGCAGGGGGTTCACTCATGATCAGTGTGACCAAACTTTTATTCGATACGGACTATTTTGGAGATAAACTCCGTTATAGCCATGACAGCAAAGGAACACTACATGGTACTACCCGCAATTCTGGGCCTGTCGTGGTTTGGAATACAACCCGTACCTGTAATCTACATTGTGTTCACTGTTATATGGATTCGGATGCAAAGATATACAAGGGAGAACTTTCTACCGAAGAGGCTAAGAAGTTTATCGATGATCTTGCTGATTTCCGTGTCCCAGTGCTGCTTTTCTCCGGTGGAGAACCTCTGATCCGGCCGGACTTTTTCGAACTTGCTGAATACACAGCGTCAAAGGGAATTCGACCTACTTTGTCCACCAATGGAACTCTAATAACTCGCGATGTTGCGGAAAAGATTAAAAGCATCGGTGTTGGTTACGTTGGAATTTCGCTTGACGGTCTTCGTGAAGTCAATGATAAATTCCGGGGTAGGGTAGGTGCTTTTCAGACTGCGATGGAAGGAATTCAGAACTGTGTTGCAGTAGGACAACGAGTAGGACTTCGTTTTACCATTAACCGTCATAATTATGAAGAACTAGATCGTATCTTTGATTTTATAGAAGAAGAGAAAATCGACCGTGTCTGTTTCTATCATCTCGTTTATTCAGGCAGAGGTCAAAAGATGATCGATGAAGACCTTACTCCAGAAGAATCCAGACAGGCGATGGATATTATTATTCAAAGGACGAAGGATTTTCAGGAACGCGGTCTAAGGAAAGAAATCTTAACTGTAGATAATCATTGCGACGGGGTCTATCTGTACCTCCAAGCTTTAAAAGAAGATCCAGAACGTGCTGAAACAATTAAAGGGTTGATTGGCATGAACGGTGGCAATCGTTCAGGAATTGCTTTCGGCCAAGTTGATCCTTGGGGGTTTGTCCACCCCGATCAGTTTACCCAACACATTACGTTTGGTAATGTCCGGGAAAGAAAGTTCTCCGATATCTGGACAGATATAAGCAATCCTGTGCTAGCAGGACTTAAGGACCGCAAGCCCCTACTAAAAGGACGCTGTGCGCAGTGCCAATATCTAAGCTTTTGCAACGGGAACTTCAGAACACGCGCTGAAGCTGTGACAGGCGACTTATGGGAATCGGATCCGGCTTGCTATCTGACTGATGAGGAAATAGGATTATCCTAAGGGAGGAATTCTTAATGCAACTAATTAAGCGTCCCAGGCGTTTACGTACCAATGATGTGATTCGTAGCATGGTAAGAGAGAATCACCTGATGGTAACAGATTTAATTTATCCAATGTTTGTTACCTACGGGGAAGATAAAAAGATAGAGATTTCATCTATGCCGGGGATCTATCAATATTCTTTGGATACGTTCTTAGTAGCCCTAAAGGAAGTAGTAAATTTGAAGGTCCCTGCTGTATTACTATTCGGTATCCCCGAGATAAAAGATGAAATAGGTTCAGGGGCCTATGATGAGCAAGGAATTGTACAGCAAGCTGTCCGTCTTGCGAAACAGCATTTTCCTGATTTATATATAATTACGGATGTCTGTTTATGTGAATTTACAAGCCATGGACATTGTGGCCTGGTGGAAGATGGTATTATCCTTAATGATGCTACGGTAGATATTCTAGCCAAGGTTGCTGTTTCTCAAGTTAAGGCTGGGGCAGATATGGTAGCACCATCGGATATGATGGATGGAAGAGTCTCAGGCATTCGGGAAGTCCTCGATTTTGTTGGTTTCTGTCATATTCCCATCATGTCCTATGCTGCTAAATATGCTTCTGGTTTTTATGGTCCATTTAGAGAAGCTGCTGGTTCTGCACCGCAGTTTGGGGACCGCCGTACCTATCAGATGGATCCTGCTAATGGTGATGAAGCCTTGCGGGAGGTTGCTTTAGATGTTGAGGAAGGTGCGGATATTATCATTGTTAAACCAGCTATGGCTTATGGTGATCTTATCTACCGTACTAAACAAAGCTTTGGCCTTCCTGTAGCTGCTTATAATGTTAGTGGAGAATATGCTATGGTCAAAGCTGCCTCCGCTCAGGGATGGATAGATGAAGAACGGATCGTTATGGAGACTCTACTTGGTATGAAGAGGGCCGGCGCTGATCTGCTCATAACTTACCATGCCCTGGATGTCGCTAGGTGGCTAGATTCGAACAACTAATGTTTGAAGTGTCATATTTGTGCATTGCCCGCTTACCGACCATGTTAAGGTGATAGCTGCACCGCAGCTTAACGCTTCATCAGCTACGCTCTCGACGCTTCTCTGCTCTAAGGTTCGCTAAGCAATGCACAAATATTAACAGTATACAAAAAAATCTAGTTTAAATCTGGAAGCGAGGATTAATATGATTGTATCCTGGAATACTACGAATGCCTGCAATATGTATTGCGATCACTGTTATCGTGATGCAGGATGCCAAGCTGAGGAAGAACTTAATACTGCTGAAGCTAAAACCATGCTGGAGCAGATTGCTAAAGCTGGGTTTAGAATTATGATTTTTAGTGGCGGCGAGCCTTTGATGCGGCCCGATATCGTAGAGCTGGTAGTTCATGCCAAAGGGTTAGGGTTAAGACCCGTTTTCGGAACGAACGGAACGCTACTTACTGTGGAAATGGCCCAAAACCTTAAGGACGCCGGAGCCATGGGGATGGGTATATCGCTGGATTCATTAGATAAGGAAAAGCACAATCAGTTCCGGCACTACCCTGATGCTTGGGAGCAAACTGTTCAAGGGATGCGTAATTGTCGTAAAGTCGGTCTTCCCTTTCAGATTCATACTACTGTGATGGGATGGAATGAGGATGAGTTAGAAGACCTAACTGATTTTGCTGTTCAGGAGGGTGCTGTAGCTCACCACATCTTTTTTCTAGTGCCTACTGGCCGTGCAGTTTCTATCGAAGAAGAGTCTTTACGGGCACAAGCCTATGAGGATGTTCTCACTCGGATTATGAAGAAGCAGCAGACCGTGGACATAGAACTTAAACCTACTTGTGCACCCCAATTTATGCGTATTGCTAAACAACTAGGAGTAGAGACTCGTTTCAGTCGGGGATGTCTGGCTGGAACTTCGTATTGCATTATCAGTCCTAAGGGACAGGTACAGCCTTGTGCCTATTTGAATGTTACATTGGGAGATGTGCGTACGACGCCTTTTGATGAGATTTGGCGTGAAAATTCAGTCTTGAACGAACTCCGCACCTTAGATTATAAAGGGGGTTGCGGGAGCTGCGGGTATAAAAAGATTTGTGGCGGATGCCGGGCCCGTGCTGCTTTTTACAATGACGGAGATTATATGGCAGAGGAACCCTGGTGCCTATATCATGGACGTAAGGGAGGAAACTAATTGGATGCTGTAGACCAAGCCATCTTGAATAAGATTCAAGTAGCCTTCCCTCTTGATTCTCGACCATATCTGCAAATAGGTGAAGAAGTTGGAATATCTGAGAATGAAGCCTGGCAAAGAGTAGATACTCTAAGGAAAAAAGGGATTATTCGACGTATCGGAGCAATTTTTGATTCCCGAAGTCTAGGATATGTTAGCACACTTTGTGCGGCAAAAGTTCCTGAAGCTAAGATTTCTATTCTTGCCCAACTCATGCAAGGAATCACAGAAATTACTCATAATTATTTGCGCAATCATCCCAAATACAACCTATGGTTTACTATAATAGCTGAATCACAGGAGAGGCTAGAAGAAGTGCTAACCATAGTTCAGACTTCTCTGAATAGTAAAGAAGTTTACAATCTGCCTGCTATTCAAGTGTTTAAGATAGGTGTCGTTTTTAGTTTAGGATCCGAGAGCATTAACCCTAATGAAGGATATTCAATTCCTAAACACTTCCCTAGATATGTAATAACAGATAAAGATAAGATATTAATCAAACAATTGCAAGAAGATTTACCAACTTCTTTAAGACCGTTCTCCGACCTAGCAAAAGGACTAGAGATGGATGAGGGATACGTGATTGCTAACACCCAGCGTCTTATGGATAGTTCCGTGATGCGTAGGTTGGGCGCTATCCTCGTTCATCGTAAAGCAGGTTTTACTTCAAATGCCATGGGAGTATGGATTGTTCCTGAGGATAAGGTAGGCGAAATAGGATCTATGATGGCTGAATTTAAAGAAGTGAGCCATTGCTATCACCGTCCAGTCCTACCGGACTGGCCCTATAATCTCTTTACCATGATTCATGGGCACTCCGACAAGGAATGTCAACGAATCATGGAACGTATTTCCGAGGTAACTGGAATGAAAGACTATTCTTTGTTATTCAGTTATAAGGAATTAAAAAAGAGCAGTATGCGTTATTTCACCTAATAAGGAGGATGGATTTTTTGACTTTTCAAGACAAATTAAGTAAGCAAGCCTTTGCTAAAGCAAAGAACATTATTCCTGGAGGTGTTAATTCTCCGGTGCGTGCTTTACGGTCTGTGGGTAGGGATCCGATTTTTATTGACCGTGGAAAAGGTTCGCATATATGGGATATTGATGGTAACCGCTACGTTGATTATGTAGGTTCTTGGGGACCCTTAATTACAGGTCACGCTCATCCCGAGGTGGTTGAAGCCATTCAAAAGACAGCCGAAAAAGGAACTGGTTTTGGGGCACCTACTGAATTAGAAACTGAACTTGCCCAGGAAGTATTACAGGCCTATCCCGCTATGGATATGGTTAGAATGGTTAATTCAGGGACGGAAGCGACTATGAGTGCGCTGCGCTTAGCAAGGGGAGTAACCGGAAGAGAAAAGATTGTTAAATTTGAAGGCTGTTACCATGGTCACAGCGATTCTCTGCTAATAAAAGCAGGCAGTGGCGCGCTAACTCTTGGTATCCCCACCTCACCGGGGGTTTCGACCGCGATAGCTTCGGCAACCATTGTTGCTCAATTCAATGATTTTACAGGTCTAGAAGATATTTTTGCCAGAGATGGTCAAGATATTGCTGCCATTATCTTGGAACCTGTAGCTGGAAATATGGGTGTGGTGTTACCAGAACCAGGATTTCTCCAAAAGGTAAGGGAACTGACTAAGCAATATGGAAGCCTCCTAATTTTCGATGAGGTAATGACTGGTTTTCGAGTAAGCTATGGTGGAGCGCAGGCCAAATACGAAATTAAACCGGATCTTACTTGTCTAGGTAAAATCATCGGCGGAGGTTTACCAGTTGGAGCATACGGTGGTAAACGGGAGATCATGGAACAGATTGCACCAAGCGGACCTATCTATCAGGCTGGTACCCTTTCCGGAAACCCACTGGCAATGGCTGCTGGACTTACCACTCTCAAGATTCTGCAGAAACCAGGTACATATGAAGACCTGGAGAGAAAAACAACCACTCTTGCCCAAGGTCTTCAGTCTATAACCCGAGAGTTGAATTTGCCAACCTGGGTCAATTCCATCGGGGCTATGTTCTCAGCGTTCTTTACAGATCAACAGGTTAAGGATTTCCATAGTGCCTCTACTTCTGACGTTGAACTTTTTGCTAAGTTTTTTCGGGGGATGTTGGAGCGAGGGGTTTATCTAGCACCAAGCCAGTTTGAATCAGTATTTCTATCAACAGCCCATTCCAACGATGATATTGTTTTTACCTTGGAGCAAGCACGATTAGTATTAAAATCAATACGTTAGCCGGGTTTTAAAAGGGTCTAGGGAAAGGAAATAAAATGTCGTATTCTAGTAGCAAAAATATCCCCAATCATACCGTACAAAAAATTGTACTGTTAATCGTCGCCATAGGTGCTTTTCTAACCCCTTTCATGATGTCGGCTCTTAACATCGCTTTGCCTTCTATCCAAAAAGAATTCTCAGCTGATGCTGTTCTCTTGAGCTGGGTAGCTACGTCCTACATCTTGGCGACAGCTGTTTTTCTTGTTCCCATAGGTAAAATCGCCGATATCTATGGTCGAGGCAATATGTATAAATGGGGATTCATCGTCTTTACTGTAGTTTCCTTTGCAATCGGGTTTGTCCCTACGATCGAATTGCTTATTTTTATGAGGGTTCTCCAAGGGATTGGCGGGGCGATGATTATGACCACAGGTATGGCCTTGCTGACTTCCGTATTTCCACCTCAAGAAAGAGGTAAGGCTTTAGGAATTAATGTTTCTGCAGTTTATATCGGGCTTTCGGTTGGTCCTTTTATCGGAGGCGTTCTAACTGAAAGACTGGGCTGGCAGAGCATCTTCCTCCTCATCGCTCCTTTGGGATTGATAGTTATATTTCTTTCTCAAAAGTACCTTAAGGATGAATGGGCAGATGCTAAAGGAGAAAAGCTAGATATTCTAGGAAGCCTGATTTACGCCCTCACCCTAGTCGCCTTAGTCTATGGCTCTACTCTCCTACCACAAACCATTGGCATTCTGCTAATGCTCTGTGCGATACCGGGATTGATCTTTTTCATCAGACGCCAGCTTTCAATTCCTAACCCCGTCTTCCAAATGCGTCTTTTTCAAAACAATAGAGTATTTACTTTCTCTAGTATCGCTGCCCTTATTAACTATGCAGGTACCACAGCTGTCACTTTCCTCCTTAGCCTTTACCTTCAATACATTAAGGCTATGACACCACAACAGGCAGGGCTGATTCTTATTATCCAACCTATACTTATGGCGGTACTCTCTCCCTACGCGGGTAGGCTTTCTGATAAGAAAGAACCAGCAGTTATCGCTTCGTTAGGAATGGCCGGCACCGCTTTAGGTTTATTCCTGTTAACATTCCTATCACAAGATACTTCGCTAGTATTAATTATCAGTGCTCTCATCATCTTGGGGCTAGGTTTTGCCCTATTCTCCTCCCCAAATACCAATGCTATCATGAGTACTGTAGAAAAAAAATATTATGGTATAGCCTCAGCCGCAGTATCTACCATGAGGATGCTCGGCCAGATGTTCAGTATGGCAATCGTTACGCTAATAATCTCGCTGCAGGTAGGCAAGAATCAAATAACCCCGGAATTCTACCCTATGTTCCTCAAGAGTATTCAGATCTCTTTCATGCTGTTCACTGGTCTCTGCTTGATAGGGATTTACTTCTCCTATTCTAGGGGTGATGTTCATCAGAAAAGTAAGACTACCGGTCATTAGCTATATCTATCATAGGAATTAATAGCTAGTAGTTAATAAAAATACTCCTGCAAATTATGCGGGAGTATTTATTATTAGTGCATTGTTCCTATTAAAGTGAATCAAAAAAGACTACATTCTTCTCCCAAGTAATATAACTACCACTACTCCAGTCAAGAAATTTCTAAAGAATATCTCAACTCCACTTGCTGCTAGGAGCACGGGGGAAAGGTTCCCTATCTGAAGGAGAAGTGGCGCTATTCCACCTATAACGAAAAGAATCAAACCACAATATATCGCTAATTTATTCTTGGAAATCTTGGCATTCAGAATGAGAGGTAGGATAGAATAGAGATCACTATCAATTGAGCGATTATAATTTGTGCTACCAGAACATTATTATCATAATAAGATTTGGTTACATCAAAATAGTTGAGTTCGCTGAATATTAAGTAGAAGGCTACATAGCTTAGAGTTGCTGCTAGATAACGCCATACCCAGGAATACCACTTTCTGCTTTCCGGCCTAGAATAATAAGACATGTTAAATATCATTTTATTGCGATTGGTGAAAAGTATAGAGATTAGAATAGCCGTAATGAGTGCCGTGATTAACTGTTGCCCCATAATAGGTGCGATGACTACTTTAGTCATTAATTCTGGTGTAAGAAAATATCCCTCTAAGATAACAGATACAATATTGAAGAAAACTGCAAAGGCAACAATCCATATGGCTTTGAACTTATCAAAATCCAATTTAGAAATAATTGGACCAATGGTAATTGCAATTAAAAAACCAGTCATAAGAAGAATCAGAAAGAAAACCACAGTATCCTGATTTGCCTCAGGGAATTGGCCTCCCCAATTATTAATAATCCGTGAAACACCCATAGCGGCTACTAGATAAGCTGCCGCAACAACCATACTTCTCCAGA
>JAGXFZ010000070.1 GCA_024637055.1 Gracilibacter sp.
ATCGTATTCGTAGGTGTAACCTAGCCCATCTCCTCCTGCTTTGGCATGTTCGGGGGTGATCAGAGTGCGCAGTCGGTCGGAGGTATCCCAGCTCATGATGGTCTTGGCCTGCTTATCTTTGACATCGTTCATGATGAGAATGGGGTTACCCCATTTGTTATTCTGGTATTTGACCATTTCTCCTGAGGGGGAGGTCACCATGGTGGTCTGGGTAGTGCTTTCGATATAGTTCCTGAAGTCGGTGTGGCCAAAGAATCTTGATTTTTCAGTTCCTTCCTCGAGCTGGATGCCATCGAAGTAGGCAACTCCACCAAAATTGTTTGCATCATTTTCGATTTCAGCATAAACAACTATATACTCTGTATCAGCTGAAGTCCCAAATTGAAGTGTACTGTCTGTCCAATCATTTGTTCCTGTAATTCCGGGACGGTTACTGATCCATTCCGGAGAAACAGGGTTATAACTTTCGTCAAGCTGTCTTATCTGGAGGAATGCATTTCCAGCAAGGTTATCGGTTTTAATAGATGACGAAAGGATATAGTCCGTGTTAGATTTTACTTTAACCAATTGATTTGCATACAAATAGCTCATTCCGCTTGTACCGCTCTGATAGACACTTTCTATCTTAAGGCTGTTTTTTCCGTACACGGAATCCGTATCATCGAGAGCTACAGAACCGTTGTCCTGGTCAACAACCGGGGTCCATAGATACGGGTCAAGGCTGCCGGCTCCCTCTGCCTCGAAACTGGGGTTGCCCAGCATATTAATCGCACCGATGCTAACCATTTGGTTATTATTGTTATATTTCAAGTGTATGGGAGTACCGTTTTTATCAGTGGCTTTGATAATGACTCCATCATGCCATTGATAACTGACAGACTTGTCCCCGGAGACAGCGTCCTTATAGGTTACCTCTGTCAGGTTGCCGTTGGCATCAATGCTATATTCAACCTTCAGGATATCGTCCATATCCCGGATACTCGTGGCCCGACCGTTTTCGAGGTTGATGGTGACTTGTCTGCCGGAGGGATCGGTGATAATAACTTTTAAAGGATCACTCCAGGAAAGATTGGTCGTGTTGCCTTTACCGTCTGTCAACTCTATGAGTTTGCCATCAGAATTAAAAGTGGCACTTGGCAATTCGTCTTTAAGTTTATATTCTGCTTTTTCTACAATAACACCAGGATTAATATAAGCTTCCTGGACGGTATGGGTTCCGTCCCATTGTCCTTGAGCGTCTTTATTTTTATATAATTGCATGGGATAGTTGGTGGGGGCGATATAGGAGCTGCCGTCACTGGCCAGGAGGAACGGTCGTTCTGCCCCGGAGGAATCGACTAGTACATACCCTTTGGGATCATGTTTGATATGCATGTCGATATTGGAGACCCAATTGTTGCCAAAGATTCCACTTAAGTCTCCCCTGCTGTTATAGGTCCGGCTGACGGCGATGGGGATGCCTCTTCCCGGTAAAGAGTAGTCCATGGAGGAAGACAGGAAGTTTCCGCTCATGGTGTTGACCGAGCCCCAGGGGGTGTTGGCATAACCCCAGTAGGGATTAAGTCCTAGTGGATCGGTGATGTAAGTGAAACGCATATTGGGAGCATTGGCTCCGTACTCGCTGGCATAGAAGAAGCTTAAAGGATTCCCTTCGTTATTGTTCCTAACCATGAAACCATAGTTGGAGAATTCGTCGCCATACCAGCCCTTGACATAGGACCAGACGTTGAAGTCGACCCAGCCTATATGATCACCTTTGACATTGGTTATATACACCGGGGTTTCTTCATAGTTTTCGTCGATATCCGGCCTATTGTCCCATGTGAGGGTGCCTGCGTTCCAGTCTTCTGTGATACGGGCGACAACCATGTCGTTGTCATAACTTGTCTCCGTATATTTATACATCCTGAAGTAGGCGTCGGTAACTATCGCTCCTTCAGGTAAAGATGGTTCATCCATTTTGACCAGGGCTCGTGTTCTGCCGCTGAGGACGCTGTCATAGCCTACGGTCATGTAGGTGGAGTTATAGTACTGATAAGGTTGATTCTCTACGATGTAGGTATCTGTAATTACATCGGAAGAAGTAAAAGTTGTGACAATAGGATCGATGGTGATCGGATAAGCTCTCTCAGGAGCACTCAGCCAGTTATAGTCTGCTATAACCAATAGATTGTATTCTTCTGCATTTTCTGTTTCCTTTAGTTGAAAAATTACGTCCTGGCTCAGCTGGTGATTGCTGTCGATCATATAAGGTCTGGGGATTAAAAATTTCATCTCCCCCGGTTCTTCTCCTTTGGGGTCGGTATAAAAGCCTATGCTATTATCTTCGTGAAGCAGAGGAGTTAGTCCGCCGGTCTTAATGTTAAAGGTGAAGTGGTTCGAAGTATCCGGTGTGTTTAGAATGATATCTTCTTTAATCCCGTCAGCTAATTGTTTGTATTCGATGTCCACACCGGGAAAGATATCGCGGTAAATAACGCTGTTCTCATTATTTTCCATGCTGACTGTATCGGTATTTTCTAGGTTCCAGGACAAGGTATAACCTTGGTTGTCCCTAATGGAAACAAGATTCGGACTATTAGTGATCGGAGCAAATTGCACCTGGAAAGAATTCGCCTCATTACGTAAAGCAAAATCCGATTTTTCAGAGGGGACAAGCTTATTGGATATATCTTGCCATTTACCTTCTGAGTCTTTGTAGTGTCGGGATTCAAGGGAGACTTCAGCAGTTCTGCTGCCGTCATCATTCAGATAATGCTTGGTGTGCCGATCCCTTAGTTCTTCCAGTTCATACAACTGCTCAACTTCTTTGTTCCGGGAAAAGTCCGGCTGGGCACCATTGCCACGCTGGATTTGAGTGTCTGACTCAGTCCCGGCAAATGTTGCCTGGGGAAGTACACCTGTGAAGAAAAGAGTTAATGTAAGAAAAATTGAAATAACCTTTATACCAAATTTGTTCATTTTCGTACAGATTCCTCCTTTAAAATTAATAAATAATAAGATAATATAAAGAATAACTTAATATTGGAGATATTTCCTTAAAGAATATATGGTAACTTTGGTAATATATTAAATATTTAAATACATTTGTTTGTATTAACTAATCAAAATGATATGTTAGTTATATATGTCATATTATTCTTAAGTAATCAATAATTAGATTAAAGTTTAGTAAATAAAAAGAGAGGTTTTATTACCTCTCTCGCACATTGTACTTATTATTTCAAAACATTTTTTTAAGTTGATGTTTTAGTTTTAACCCATATTATCCAAGAGATAAACGGTAGTTTAGTTATCAGAGAAATAGTTAAGCGGATTTACTACTTTACCGTTTCTTATTATCTCAAAATGCAGATGAGGGCCTGTAGATCGTCCGGTGGAACCTACGTAAGCAATCACTTGTCCTTGTGTTATTGTTTGACCCGAAGAGACTAATAGTTTTAGAGAATGAGCATAACGGGTTAAGACACCGTCTCCATGGTCAACAAGAATCATATTGCCATAATTGCCCAGCCACCCAGCATAAATAACTGTCCCAGCGGCAGCAGTCATATAAGGCTGGCCGACTCCCCCTGCTATGTCGATGCCGGTATGGAATTCTCCCCGACGTGTTCCGTAGTAGGAAGTAATGGGACCTTCTAAGGACCAGCTAAAACTGGGAATCTTACCGGAGCCGTTGTAAGCTTTGTAATTAATGTCAAGGCTTTGTGTTTTGGCAGGTCCTTCGATGATGATCTGGTTTACGGGTTCGGTTATTACTTGTTCTTTAATTTTTTTCTTGCTGGTTACTTCCCCATTTTTTTTCTACATAGGAATAGGTTACTTCTGTTTGTCCGTCTTCACCTATATCTTTGATGATACTACTACCAGGTCTGAGTTTAGGGTCAGATGTTGTTTCCACCTCAAAGGGAATTACTTCTTGGACTACTCTAGTCCCTTGACTGAGGATATTTAGATATGGAGTTCGTTTCAGGAGTTCAAGTGTTTTTCCGACCGGAGGTAGCGAATGTTCGGTCAGGTCAGGACTGGACTCCAAGACATCCTGGATGGAGATACCGTTCTTCCTGGCTATAAGCCAAACAGAATCATCCTTTTGGACAGTGTATTCAATGAAATTTGCTTTTCCTTGGATTAATCTGCTTAGTACTTCGTCACGTTCCCTGACTTCCATGGGATTGACTTTTACCTGTATTATACTGACTTCCTCGCTAAATTCGGACGCATGGATGATGTTATTCTCTGAAGGTTTGGTGATATGGTTTTTATACTTGGTAAGAACCTCCTCTACATCTTCCGGGGCAGACAAGACAGTAAACAGCTCTCCATCGATATATAATCCGGAAACATCGACTAGAAAGGATGTCTTCTCCTCAGTTGGTATTGATTTCGTGTTGGCAGCAAGTATATCATTTTGGAAATAGGTTATTCCCAAGATAATAATCAAAGCGGAGAAGACTATTATCATGATGCTATGGCTTTTTTTCATTATGTTAGTTCTCCTCACTCTTAGTTATTATTAATAGAAAAGGGACAGATCTGCCTCAGTTAACTGCTGTGACAGAAATGTCCCTAGTATTGTTACATATTTATTTCATGTTAGCCTTAGTGAATATCAGGAAAAGAAACCTTATTATGGATACGTATTAAGTAGCCACTATAACATTCACGCCATATTCCTCAATTTTTTTAAGTAAGCTACGATCTGCACCTGAGTCTGTTATGAATGTACTTATCTTATCCCATTTTACAAAAGTGTGATAAAAAGTTTTGTCTAGCTTTTCACTGTGAGCCACAAGCACGACCTCTTTAGAGGCATTAATCATAGCTTGTTTAACCTCAGATTCAATCATGCTTGTAGTGGACAGCCCTTTCTCTGCACTTACACCCGTAGCGGCTAAGAATAGTTTGTCGGCATTAAAACCGGAGAAAGATTCTCTAGTCATCGGGCCCATCAGAGAAAGTGTCGTTCTTTGAACTTCTCCGCCTGTTAAGACTGTGGTGATCTCTTGACGCATACATAGGATATCTGCCACAGGTAAGGAGTTGGTAACTACGATACATTTTTGATTAAGAGCTAAAGCAATTGCCAAGGTTGTTGTTCCAGAGTCTAAAATGATAGACTCCCCTTCTTGGACAAGTCCTACTGCCGCTCTTCCTATCGCAAGTTTTTCCTTATGAGCTTCACCTAAGCGCGAAATAAAGATACCGTCCCGGGATTGAGGGGCTTGAGGGTATACCGCTTTGCCATGCTCTCTTTGGACTAATCCCATGGACGCCAGCTGTTTAAGATCTCGGCGGATAGTCATTTCAGATACATCAAATCTTTGAGCCAAGTCAGCAACTGTTAAATTGCCATGTTTCTGGAGTAAAAAACGAATTTTTTCCTGCCTACCTGCAGTCACCTTGCACACCCCTTTTTACCGAATACCATAGATTGTTACGGTACTTTTAATATAAACTCCACCGCAGCATGCACGACAAGCGGAGCATGGAGGCGGAGCGCGGCAATTAACAACAGGATGTTGTTACTGCCGAATAGTGCTTGCTGCGGTGCAGTTTCTCTCCCCAAAGTACTTAAATCATGGTAACAGCGCCCTCATAAACAACACCGGCCGAAGCATCAACTGTTATGACCGCACCTTCTTTGATCTGGTTGGTCGCCTCTTTGGCTCCAATTATAGTTGGAATACCGTATTCCAGAGCAATAATTGCAGCATGAGAAGTTAGTCCACCCCGTTCTACTACCAGAGCTCCAGCTTTGGCGATGACAGGTAACATATCAGCATCAGTTATGGAGGTAACAAGAACACTGCCTTGCTTAAACTTGTTAATATCAGTTACTTTGGTAGCGGGTCCTGCATATGATTTTCTACCAATGCCGGTTCCTCTAGACAGTACATTACCAACTACTTGGACTTTTATCATATTAGTAGTTCCCACTTGACCAACTGGTACTCCTGCGGTAAGGACTACGATATCACCAGTTTTGACAAAGTTATTATCTAAGGCTTTGGTTACAGCGATAGAGAGTAGTTCGTCTGTTCCGGTACTCTCCTGGACTAGGATACAGTGTACTCCCCAATTAAGGGAGAGACTTCTAGCAATCTTTGCGTATGGGGTGGCAGCTACGATTAAAGCATTGGGTCTGTGACGAGATATCATCCTAGCAGTTACACCTGATTGGGTAGGAGTGATTATGGCTGCGGCACTCAAGTCGTCAGCTATGGTGTTGCAAGCGTAACCGATAGCTTCAGCTATGTTGGCGCCTTTTTTAGGTCCATGGTTAGTCTTGAAGAGGATACTTTCAGCTCTTCTGGCTATCTTATCCATGGTCTCGACCGCTTCTACAGGGAATTGTCCTGCTGCTGTTTCACCAGAAAGCATGATGGCATCAGTACCATCAAGAATCGCATTAGCTACATCACTTGCCTCAGCTCTGGTTGGCCTTGGTTGACGAATCATAGAGTCTAGCATCTGAGTAGCTACGATTACAATTTTACCCATGTTATTGCATTTTGTTACCATATCTTTTTGATGGATAGGAACTTCCTCAACAGGAATCTCAACACCAAGATCGCCACGGGCAACCATTATACCGTCTACGACTTCTAGAATACCATCTATATTGGTGAGTCCTTCTCGGTTCTCGATTTTGGCTATGATTTCTACTGAAGATCCTGCATCTTCTACAACCCTTCTTACATCAAGAATATCTGATGCTTTACGGGTAAAGGAGGCTGCAATAAAATCAATATTATTTTTCAAACCGAATTTTATATCATCAATATCCTTTTGAGTAAGTGCAGGCAATTGGATGGAAACATTAGGTACGTTAACACCTTTTTTGGACTTTAAGATTCCCCCATTACGTATAATTGTGGAAATCTTACCCTCACTTACAGATGTTACTTCCAGGTCCATCAGTCCATCATCTAAGAGGATATGCGTCCCGACCGAAACTTCACGCCAGAGATTGTTATAAGTGACATATACTCTTTGTGAAGAACCAGTTGTTTGATCGCTATCTAGGATGAATTCTTTACCATTTTCTAGCGTAACCCCTTCACCCGGAACCGTGCCTGTACGGATTTCCGGACCTTTAGTATCCAATAGAATTCCTAGATTATATCCATATTTTTCTGCAACTGCTTTGAGGTTCTTAATTCTGGCCCCATGTTCATCATAATCTCCATGAGAGAAATTGAGCCTGGCTACGTTCATCCCGGCTTCCAGGAGCTGTTTGATTTTCTCCGGAGATTCTGAGGCAGGACCGATAGTACAAATAATTTTGGTTCTTCTCATATTTTCCGACCTCTCGCGTAAAGTTTATAGTCCACGGGAAGATATATACTTAATCAGATCGATTACTCTATTGGAATAACCCCATTCATTGTCATACCAAGCAAGTATCTTAACCATGCGCTTATCAATTACCATGGTAGAAAGTGCATCTACGATAGAACTGTTCGGGTTACCGTTAAAGTCACGGGAAACCAAAGGTAGTTCTGTATATTCGAGAATACCTTTCATTTTACCTTCGGCAGCTGCTTTGAGCTTGGCATTTACTTCTTCTTCTGTTGTATCCCTGCTGACATTCACCACGAAGTCAACCAAAGATACATTAGGAGTAGGAACTCTGAGAGCCATTCCATTTAGCTTACCTTTAAGTTCAGGAAGAACCAGAGCAACAGCTTTAGCTGCGCCCGTAGTGGTTGGGATTATAGACATAAAGGCAGCTCTAGCACGACGCCAGTCACTATGTTCAAAATCAAGGATTCTCTGATCATTGGTTACTGAATGAGCGGTTGTCATCAATCCTTGTTCGATACCGAACTCATCCATAATTACTTTAGCAACTGGAGCTAAACAGTTTGAGGTACAGGAAGCATTAGATATTATATGATGTGTTTGAGGATCATACTTATCTTCGTTGACACCCAAGACTATGGTAATATCTTCATTCTTTCCTGGTGCTGAGATAATTACTTTTTTGGCTCCTGCTTGGAGATGCTTACTTGCGCCTTCTTTGGAAACAAATCTTCCTGTTGACTCGATTACAACATCAACATTCATCTCTTTCCAAGGCAAACTTTCAGGGTTTTTTTCAGATAAGAGTTTGATAGTACTCCCTTTAACTTTTAATACATCACCTGTTAGTTCTACATCATATGGCAAAACGCCATGAACAGAGTCATATTTAAACAAATGAGCTAATAAATCCGGACTCCCTAAATCATTCACCGCTACTATTTCCAATTGTCCTGGTGATGTTTCAAGAAATGCCCTTAAGCATAATCTACCGATTCGTCCGAAACCATTGATTGCGACTTTTACAGTCATAAGATTCAGCCTCCATTTCAAAATTAATGTTTATATAAACTATATATTCTGTGCTAATAAACATTTTCCTGCTAAATTTATGTTTATATAAACATTTTTTTATTGAGTATATGCTATATAGTCCCCATAAGAAAGCAAAAACTTGCAAAGTTATAATAAATTAATAATCCATACCAAGGAAAAATGAAAATCCCTGTATGGATTATTATCCAAGCTGATTAATAAGAGAAGCTAAATATCCTGCCCCAAAACCATTATCGATATTAACCACCCCTATTCCGGCAGAGCAACTATTTAACATGCTTAATAGGGCTGAAAGACCCCCAAAGTTTGCTCCATATCCAATACTGGTAGGAACGGCTATCACAGGGTTTGATACAAGACCACCAATAACGCTTGGAAGTGCCCCGTCCATCCCTGCTACTACTATAATCACTTTGGCTGATAATAGTTTTTCTGATTGCGCTAAGACTCGATGAAGCCCAGCAACTCCCATATCATAGAGTCGGTCCACTTTATTGCCCATAACTTCAGCTGTAACAGCCGCTTCTTCGCCTACTGGTATATCTGAGGTGCCTGCAGAGATTACTAAAATATTCCCAACAGCTTTTTGCTGTCCTTTTCTAATAATTATAGTTCGAGCAAGCTCGTTATATTCTGCCGCAGGTATCTCTAGGGAAAGTTTAGCAAAAGTCTCTTTATCTGCACGGGTCGCCAGAATATTGTTGTTAGACAGCTCAAAAAGTTTTTGGGCAATAGAGATTATTTGTTCAGTTGTTTTACCAGGACAGTAAATTACTTCAGGGAATTTATTGCGAGATTCTCTATGGGTATCAATAACTGCATATTCCAGGTTATGATAGTACATTTGCTGTATTTCTTGAACAGCGTCGTCTATGGGAATCTCATCATTCCTAATCTTGTTAAGTATATTTATAAGTTTATGATCCATGCTCTTTCTCCATCTTTCCCTTATCTCTAGTTATTTATAATTCAAAATATAATGGGGTTGTTATTAGGGCTGTTAATAAATCGATGCCAGCTATTATATCTTTTTTGGCGACCATTTCATTACCACTATGCAAATACCTTACCGGAATAGCCAGTCCTCCTGTAGGTATTCCTCCTTTGGTGAGGTGAATAGGCCCTGAGTCGGTACCTCCGCCAGTTATTATCTCCCATTGGTAAAGAATGCTGTTTGCATCTGCAATTTTTGCCATCCAATTTTTGAGGGCTGGAGATACTACGATTGATCTATCCATCACTTTGATAGCTACGCCGTTATGCAATGAGGTGCGATTTTGTACTTTTTTAGGTGTATCAAAACTAAAAGTAGTATCGATAACAATGGCTAGGTCAGCTTCAGTAGTATAAGCTGCTGTTCTGGCACCCCTGGCCCCTACTTCTTCCTGAGCAGAAAAGACAAAGTAGAGATCATAAGGGCTCGTGATATTTTTGATGACTTCTAAGGCGATAAAACAGCCTACTCTATCGTCGACGGCTTTGGAAATAATTACATTTTCTGTTTCCAAAAATTCTCCTGTGAGAACTGCCATATCTCCGATACTGACTAATTCTTTTGCTTCCTGTTCGTTAGTCGCACCTATATCTATATATAATTTTTCCGACTTCTTTTCTACCGTATCATCTTTTTCTTTATTGATTATTCCGACGGTTCCATTACTGAACCTAACTCTTTTAGAGACTTGATCACCACTTTTTAGTCCACCCACAGCAGCATAATATAAGAACCCATTTTCGTTTATATGAGTTACTATAATACCTACTTCATCCATATGACATACGATCATTATCTTATGTCCTTGACCTTTTTTTCTAACAATTAAATTACCCATGGTATCCGTTACTATGGATTCAGCATGGTCCTTAATACTGTCCGTGATGACATCTGCTACTTCTCGTTCATTGCCAGAAGGACCGAAGGCTTGGGTAAGTTTGGCTAACAAACTATAGTCTAAACTTCTGTTCATACTTATTCGTAACCTCCTAACCTTGCTCTAATACGCTTAGATATTCTTCAATATTGTTTAGAATACAACTTATAAGTTCTAGACAATTATTATAATCTGTTCGGTTGATAACTGAACTCATGGAATGGATATAACGACAAGGTATACTAATCGTGATAGTAGGAATACCTGCTCCTGATAGATGAATATTTCCTGCATCATTGGCCGCTGCTGTTCCTTGCCTGAGTTGAACCGGTATTCTATTTTTTTCAGCGAGCTGGACAGTTTTCTTGATTAATTCAGGTTTGTAAATAGTTGCTTGATCCATAAGCGAACAGGCAGGTCCTTGCCCAAGTTCTACTATCCAATTCTCCCTATCATTTTCTTGGATATCCATGGCAGAAGTAGCCTCGATAACAATTGCCAGGTCGGCTTCAAGATAATTACTGATAATCTTCGAACCGCGAAGTCCTAGTTCTTCTTGAACAGTAAAAACAGCTGCTAGCTCACAATCAAATTCTTTATCAAGTAGTTCCATTATTACTGCGCAACCTGCTCGATCATCCAAGGCTTTGCCTTTATAAAACCCAGAACTGAAAGTTTCAAAAGCCGTGATGAACGCAGCATAATCTCCAAGCTTTACGTGTTGTTCTGCTTCTTCTTTAGTACTGGCTCCAATGTCTATGTACAATTGTTCTATTAGAAAATTTTGCTTGCGTTCTTCAGGTTTCTGGAGATGAATTGCCTTAGATCCGATAACGCCATAAATAATGTTATTAATGATTATTGGCTTGGAAACAAGGATGTTAACATCAATATATCCTACTGTTTGAAACTTAAGATACCCTTCAGAAGTAACCTCTGTAACGAATAATCCTACTTCATCCATATGAGCAGAGAGAACGACCTTAGGTGCAGAATTATTTGTTCCCTTTTTATCAGCCAAAAGATTACCTATCTTATCTACTCGATAAGAATCGACCTTATTATTAATATTTTCGATGATATAGTCTCGTACGGCTTTTTCATTACCGGAAATTCCATTTAATTCACTCAAATGTTTTAAGAACATGATATGTCCTCCAAATCTTCCGGCAAAGCTGCTATAAATCTAGCCAAAAGTTTTCCACAGTTAACGACATCTTTCAAAGAAGCAGTTTCTACTGAGGTATGCATATACCTTAGAGGGATGGATAGTAGGCCCGTAGGAATACCATATGAACTTAGTTGGATTATGCGGGCGTCTGTACCCGTTGCTCCTGCAATAGGTTGAATCTGATACGGTATGTTGTTGTCCTGGGCACTGGTAGTGAGAAGTGAATACATTGTTGGGTGGATATTGGGTCCAATGGTTACAACAGGTCCTTTCCCTAGTTGCACAGAAACTTGGTTCTTGGCATCAATTGTTTGAGCATGGGTTACATCAACAGCTACTGCAATAACTGGTTCCAGACTTTCTGTACTCGTCTGAGCTCCTCTGGTTCCAACTTCTTCTTGGACAGTAGTAACGGCAACTACATTATGTTTATGTTTCATGCTGTTAAGTTCACTCAGGCATACTGCCAATACTGCTATCCCCGCTCTATTATCTAGGGCTTTACCTGCTATAGTCTGATTAAGCATGTCTATCGTAGTCCGATTAATACTCACAATATCACCAGGATTTACAAGTTGCTGCGCTTCTTTAGTGGTATGGCCAATATCAATAGCCATCTTGTCCAGCTTGACGCTTTTCCGTTTATTATCATTAACTGGGTTCGGCAAGAAGGAAATTATTCCCTGTAAATCTTTCCTACCGTGGATGGTAACTTCTTGGTATAACAAAGTTCTTTCATCTATGCCACCAATTGGCGAAAAGTGAAGGAACCCTCTATCATCGATATGCGTAACCATCAACCCTATCTCATCTGAATGGGCAGCTAACATTATAGTTTGGTCACTCGCATATCCATTTTTGACTGCATAACAATTATCCATAGAATCAGTATAAATCTCATCGACAAAGGGTTTTAAGCTTTGTTCAAGAGCAGGAAATAACCTATATTCATAGCCTGAAATACCAGGTTTGTTAGCTAATAAATGAATTGTTTCTTGGGCTAGCTGCTGATGATGTTTTGTCAAACCGCTCTTCCTTCCATTGTGGTATTACTCTCCACTAAAAACTACTTCGATGTAATCTCCTTGATTAACAATTTGTCCGGCTTCAGGAAACTGTTGGTTAGCAAGTCCACTTCCAGAAAATTTATATCGAAGTTCCAGTTCTCCTAATAATTCCCCTGCTTGTCTAATCGTTAATCCTTTTAATTCGGGGACGCTGACTTCTCCTTTTCCAGGTTGCTTATTCGGCACTGTTTGCTCAGGTTCTTCATCCTCAGGCTCTTCGTCAGCTGGAAGCTGGGGGCTTAGTCCATCGAGGTCGCTTGGAGTTCCTGTATTAACAGGTATACCATAGTACTGCAAGGTACCTTCTATAATTCGCTTAGTTGACGGAGCTGCTAAGGTCCCCCCCTGGATTACATCACCCTGTGGCGTATCAATTACTACTAATACTGCTATCTGCGGGTCATCTGCTGGTGCATACGCTATAAACGTAGCAATGTAATCTGTTTCCGAATACATACCTGTTGTTGGATCGATTTTCTGGGCAGTCCCAGTTTTACCTGCTACTTGGACTCCTGGGATTTTGGCAAGACTTCCGGTTCCCTTGTCCACAACATCCACAAGAATTTTATTCATTGTGCTACTGGTGGATTTGGATAATACTTCCCTAACAGCTCGAGGTGTATTCTTATAGAGAACTATCCCTTTTTTGCTAGAGATGCTATCAAGAATGTATGGTTGATATAAGGTTCCGCCATTAGCCACAACACTTACAGCAGTGAGTAATTGTATTGGTGTTACCAGGTTTGCCTGTCCGAAGGACATGGTAGCTAGTTCAAGATCTTTGATTCTTGCGTTATCAATAAGTAGTCCTTGCTCTTCCCCTGCGATATCTATCCTGGTTCGGGAGCCGAAACCAAATGATCTTAAGTATGTCTGAAAGGTGTCTTTGCCAAGTATGTGTCCTACCTGAGCTAAGACAACATTGGAAGAAATCCTCATCCCTTCAGCAAAGGAAATTTTGCCACGAACTGTACGATCTGAGTCCCAATTGGTAATTGTTCTGGAGTTTACAGTAAGGTATCCCGGATCATTGAATAGTTTTTCAGGAGTGATAAGATCTTCTTCTAACGCGGCCGCTCCTGTAATAATCTTGAATGTCGAACCTGGCTCATAAATCATACTAATGTTAAGATTCTTGCGCTGTTCAGCGGTGGTATTGAGATAGTTATTGGAATCAAACGTAGGTCTTGATCCCATGGCTAAAATCCTACCAGTCATTGGATCCATAGCTAGGATACTGGCTTTCTTAGGTTGGGTGCTTTCTACTATCTTATCGAGTTCCTGTTCCACAAGATGTTGAATGGTAGAATCTAGCGAGAGCTTCAGGTTATGACCAGTTCTGGAATCAAATTGCTGATTTTCATCTGTATTATCAAGTTGAAGTCGGTAACTGCTTTGTCCCATTAATTCATTATTATAGTAATACTCTATCCCTTCTACGCCATCACCAGCCATATTTACTATGCCTAAGATGGACGAAGTAAGTTCCCCTGTAGGATAAACCCTTTTAAACGTATCTGTAAAACCTATGCCTGTTATATCAAGGTTCGCAATCTCCTCAGCTTTACTAAGATCAACTTGACGTTCTATACTAACCCAAGATAATTCCGTGTCTATCAGATCCAAAATATCTTGACTGTCTCTTTCCAAAATCTCAGCTATATCGTCAGCAATTTGGTCTATTGTTAGATCTGGATTATTGTTTAAGTATTTTTTAACTGTCTTTGGATCAGCAAAAATATCTTTGGCCGCAACGCTTTTAGCAAGGATATTACCTTGAGTGTCTAAAATCATACCTCTTTCATAAGGAAGATTATGACTTACACCTCTAAATGTTGTCGCTCTGGCCTTTAATTCGGAAGCATTTAGTATTTGTAAATAAAAAAGCTTACCGAAAATAAGAACAAATACGATTATTAAAGCTATATACATATACCATTCTCTGACAAAATATTTTTCTTTATTCTTCATACTACCTCACATGCTTATACTTATAATACATTTTAGCATATGTTGGCAGCATTTTAGAGTAGAAGCTCACAAAAACTTAACTATCGATGGCAGAAAATAATTAAAGCCACCTTGCTAAGAATCTGTGAGCTTAATACTAACATTCCCTAATATGCTCAAAGGATTACATGTAAATATTGTAATTATAATTTGGCTATCCGCAAAATCGCACCTATAGTAGAACCACCGATCAGACCTCCTAAATGAGCATAATTATCTAAGCCTGGTATAATCATCCCTAATACAAGGTTAAGGCCTAGAATAATCATTAGATTTGTGATTAGGCCACTACTGCGCAGAAATTGATTGTTCCATCCATAGACTACGATTGCACCTAAAAGACCGAAAATCCCCCCTGAAGCTCCTGCTGACAGATGGGGGCTCATTAGATAGCTGAGAGTTGAGCCTGACAGGCCGCTAAATATGAATAGCATTATTAGTTTATCGTGGCCAAAAATTTTCTCCGAGTATTTGCCTAGGACAAATAAAGCATAGCTATTAAATAGCAAATGAGTAAATCCGATATGTATAAATACACTGGTCAGCAAACGCCAATATTGTCCTGCTTCTATCAAAGCGTTTACCTTAGCGCCAAATAGGATAAGAATTCGGGTATTAGTCGTACCACCTGCTAAGGTCATAAGCAAAAATACTGCAATAATAATAAAGATGAAGGTATACGTAACATAGAAGTTTTTGAAATCGTTCTTGTAATAGTCTTTGTAGTAGTTGTCATTGTTGTCCATTTTTTATCACCTATCAATAAAAGGATAAACTTGGAATGCAAAGTATTCTGTTCGAACAACATTTGCATTCCAAGTTGGATAGTTAAGCTAAGTTGCAATTATAATACTAACACAAGAGATAGACAGGAGCAATTTTAGTAGCGAGGTGGGATAAATAGTCTTTCGCCTGGGTAGATAAGTTCTGGTTTACCTAAGCGATTATAGCCAGCTAATTCCCGCCAATCAAGACCGTACTTCTTAGCTATTTTATAAACAGTATCACCTTTTTGGACCACATAAACCTCAGGCATTTTTTCAACTAATGCAGTGTGTTCACAATATGGTGCACAATACCCACAGGCATCACATGTATAACCCATATGAGTTTGAGTACTTGCCATACCATAAGGACCTGCAGAATAGTCATAGGCTTGATAACCCATTCCGGGTGGTTGCATTCCGGGCATTGCTCCGTATTGATTTGGGTCATACCCCATTCCTGGATCTGTCATTCCAGCCATTTCACCGTGTTGATTTGGATCATAGCCCATTCCCGGCATTGTAGCATTTGGATCGTATCCCATTCCCTGCTCTGGCATTACACCATAAGGGGGTTGTTGGGGAGTTGGATAACCAGCCATTGGCGGCTGACTCATAAAGTCATTTTGCTTCTTTCCAAAGAATATTTCCATACCTCCTTTTTGCTATTATGGTATGGAATAAATTCAAGAAAGTGTCTGTACATGGTAATAACTGTATTTATTATTTTATTCTTTCGTACGCCGCAAGATATTTCTCGATCTGAACCGCAGCTATTGCTCCATCCCCAACTGCTGTAGCTACTTGTCTTAATGGAGTAGTACGGATGTCTCCTACTGCATACACCCCTTCAATGTTGGTTCTTAGCAGTTCATCGGTAATTATATATCCCTTTTCATCGGTATTAAAATAACCTTCCACAAATTTAGTGTTAGGCTCCGTTCCTATATAAACGAAAACTCCATCAACTTTTAATTCTTCTATTTCTCCAGATTCTTTCTGTTTTAAGATAATCTTTTCTACTTTATCATTTCCTGCTATTTCTTCAGTAGTGTAGTTAAGCATAAATTTTATTTTTGGGTTACTCTCGGCATGCTCAATGGCAACCTGCGCTGCTCTAAAACCATTACGCCTGTGTATAACAAACACTTCTGAAGCAAATTTAGTCAGGTATACAGCTTCTTCAAGGGCAGCGTTACCTCCGCCAATGACAGCTAACCTTTTTTCTTTATAAAATGCTCCGTCACAAGTTGCACAATAAGAAACCCCTCGGCCATGAAAAGTTTTTTTCACCTTCTACACCTAGAAAACGCGGTTTAGAACCTGAAGCAATAATAACTGCGCGTGCTTCCAGAGACTGTTTTTCTGTAACAACAGTCTTAATTTTTTCTTTGAGTTTTAACTCAGTAACATTTTCAAAAATAAATTCCGCACCATGATTTAAAGCTTGCTTATAAAAGTTATTCGCAAGTTCGAATCCTGAAATTCCATCAGGGAAACCTGGATAGTTCTCTATGCTCTCTGTTAGCGCTGCTTGGCCTCCCGGTACCATAGATTCGAGGACTGCTGTTTTGAGACCTCCTCTGGCTGCATAGATAGCAGCCGTCAATCCACCTGGTCCACCACCAACTATAATTAAATCATACATTCAATACACCAACCTTTTTCCAGATTATTCCCAAGTATATATCAAATAATCACATAATGAAAGTGATTAGGGGTTATCATTATTAATCTTTCGCCAGTAATAGTTAAATCCTTCTTCAATAGGTATTATCTGTAAATAAATATTTCCTGTTGGCGACAAGATAATGTTACCTTCAGGCAATTGATTTTGATTTATGATTCCCTCTGTAAACAAAATAGTGAGTTGTTGTTCATTTTCCTTATAGGGAATCTTGCCTTGCCATACATTTGTGAGAGTCCCACCGTCTTTTAAAGGGTCATAGCTATATAATTCTTGGAGATAACCCTTATCTACTCTCCCTATATAAATAGTATTATCTCTAGAACCCAGTAATATATCATTTGGATGATTTGATACAATCATTCTTTCTTGTCCATTAAGCAAGAATATGCTTTTGGAAAGATTATAACTACTTTCGACAAATAGATTACCGAGTTTATTAGAAACTGCGATGTTATGAATATTTTCCTGAGGGAGATTCAGCCAGTTAATCCCTTTCATAATATCCATTCTGATGAGATTTTCCTTCTGATTAGCATCTTCAAATAATACATAAAGATTATTCGTATACGTGGACATTTCAATATTGATTATATTCGCTATGGAGAAACTGAATTCTCGGTCTAGTTTTGGCTGGTACCCAGAAGAAGTCTGATCGTTAAAGTCTAAACTATAAAGGTAGGCCTTAGAAGGGTCAGCTTCGTTGCTAAAAAAAAGTAGGCTATTTCTATCAGGTAACCATTTATAATTGAGCAATTTAAATGAAGAATCGAGAACTATGCTACTGTCAAATACAGATTTATTTTGGTAAAGATCTATTACTTCAAGTTTATTATTGTTAATAAAACTAAGATACTTATTATTGTATGATAACTGTAAGTTTTCAGCCTCAGCTATATCTATTTTCACTAGGTATTTGTGATCTATGGTTATGGATGAGTTCAAGAGCTTGCTTGATTTCCAATCTAAGAAAGCAAAGACCAAATACTGCGTGATAAAAGATAAGACTATTATTGATAAAATTATGATGGTTTTATTCTTCAATTGCTTTCCTTTCTGCGTATAAATTATGGATGTTAATGCAAGTGAGAGCTACACTGCAGCATGCACTTTTCGGCAATAGCGACCTCCTGTCGCAAAGTCCACGGATGGACAAATACCGCGGTGCCATGGATGGCAAGGAGCGGCCATCAGGTATTACCCTGAGGTTTGGCGCATTAGCGGAATCAGCAAGTGAACAGCTTCGGCGCGCGGTACGTTTATCTCCTGCGGAGATAAACGCCGAAGCCGCAAGCCACAAAGGATCACATAACGGCGCACGGTCGGGTAATGCACAGATATCTTAATATCTCTTCAATATGGCAAAAATTAGCTAGTTGCTCGGCATAACTACGAAGGAAGTTGGAATATACCGTTCACCATATATGTTCCACAAACTATTGATGACCTGCCCGTCATAGATCATCTCAGTCGAAGAGCCTCCATCGAGGTTGGCTGCATTGACAGCACCATATTCGATAAAGACGTTCATTAAGTCCCTTAGAGTTGCTCCCATACTCCAACTAGGCTGTCTGCCATCTATCACAACCAAGATAACTGTTCCATCAGCCTTTTGACCTATTCCTGTTCGAGGGGCAATTCCCCACCCCCCATTTCCATGGATTAGGGGTGTATTATCTATGATTAAATTAGGATTGAAAGTAACCGCATTTTGAATATGATTGGCATAAACTTGACTCGTGTCCATGGTTCCTAAAATCAATCTATCTTCATTGTCAAAGCCAATGATATTGACCTTGGCGTCCTTAGAATTGTTATGAACAACTTTCCCATCTAGGACAGTAATTCCATCGGGGAACCCTCCATTACCCTGGGCATTTGGATCATAAAATCCTCCTCCGTTTATGCCGGCGATTGCTTGATTGTCCAAAACCATCTCTGAAAGCCTTTGACCAGCTGTCCCTATTTCTCTCGTGGCAGCAACTTTAATCTGACTGGGATCACTCACTAACATTACTTTACCTTTGAAGTACTTGCCCTGAATATTTTCTACCCTTAAGCCATTTTTATCATCAACAATAATACTTTCTTTCGTATGTATTACAGGTTCAACTATGATTGTATTATTATAAAGTTTTGTTATTTCATTAATCTTTTCTTGGGACAAGAAGAATTCTAACACCTGTGGATGTCGAGATGTCAGGATAGTACCAACAGTGACAAATTTCAATGATTGAAAAGGCCCATAGAAAATAATTAGCGGGGAAGAAATAAGAAAGAAAAGAAGATTGAATACTACGAAATAAAAGGCGACTCTCTTTTTACTCATTAGGGTTTCCACAATCCTTTGATAACTTCAATTGCTACCGCCTTGATCGTTTTTCTAGAGGTCATGGCTTGGGATCTTATGGCGGAATAAGCAGATTCTTCATCCATGCCGCTAGATACCAAGCTCAGGACTGCTTGAAAGACAATCTTTCTAGTTTTTACCTCATCGTTAAGCCTTCTTATTTCATCCATATGGTTTCGCTCTATGCTAAATTTATGCTCCGCTTGCACAATGGCAGTCACAACATCTGCGGCCCTTATAGGGGCCATAACGATATGATGCACATTGTTCTTGACTGCTAGGTGCAGATTAGGATATTCCTTCTCTTCTAAAATAAGTATTACTGGACAGATATGGGCATGAATAAGGTTTTGTAAGAGATCGAGTGGATTTAAGCCGTCTATATCCCAACCGCATATAATAAGATCAGGATCAACTCGTTGAGCCATTCTTAAAGCTTCTATTCCATTATCAGTGTTAGCAATTGCTTGGTAGTTAGCAACAGGCAAGACTGGGTTAAGGTCATTTAATAGTTTTTCTTTTGCTATTAATATTGCTCTTTTCATAATTACTCCATAATTTTTTCATTAACTCTCATCCAATTATACTATTAGTTAGGCAAAAACAAAATAAGTGCAATTAAAAGCACTTATTTTATAATTTGGTAATTAACTTAATATTTTATGGTTGATCTATTTAACAGAGGTATCTACATTGAAAATAACTCTAGCTTCGGTGTTTTGTGTTATCCCTCCATCTGCATTGGCTTTAATAGCTAGAATCATTTCATGTTGTCCCGCAGTTGCACTTTCTCCTTGAGCATCACCAAGAGCTTTAATGTTTTCAAAAACAATTCTGGCAGTTGCCCCTGGTTCTAATGTAGGTATCTTCCCTTCTTTACTTAGAGATTTTGATTTGTCCTCGATTGCTGAAATATTAAGCACTACAGGTACATCAGTAATTACTTTCTCCGTCATGTTTTGGACAATTGCAGAAATTTGGAAACTATCTTTATTAAGATTCTGCATTCCTTTGAAGACTTCACCTTCATAAGTTATGTCACTGATTTTAATCTGTGGCTCAAACTCAATTGAAAGAATTTTAAGTTCGGGTTCTACCTCTGTAGGAGTAGAACTCGCTTGTGAACTTCGTAATACATTAGCTCCAAAGACAGATACCAAAGCAATTAATACAAACAATCCACCATAGAAAAAGTACTTTCTCTTAAGAGTAACGAATCTTGCCAATTTATTACACCTCCTTAAATAACAATTCCTAATAAAAAACCTATGCATTATTTTCTTGGACATGCATAGGTTCGTATGTTTTATTATTCTATTATTATTAGTGTTTCGATTATTATTTAACTTAACCTCTCTCTTTTCTCATATTTCTGCCTCCGTATGTCTTTTTCAGTAGAGAGACGAAAAATTCTACACATCTGTAACAAACGTGAACAAGTTCTTTCTCCTAAATGTGTTTCTATTTCGTCAAAACTAAGATTGGTAGTAATAATTGTTGGCAATTTTTCATTGGTGCGGTAATTTAAAATGGAATAAAGTCTATTCCGCGTCCAGTCAGTATAATTATGTGCTCCTAAGTCATCCAGAATGAGCACAGGAATCGTCCTTGCTATATCTAGTAAATCAAACTCAGATGTTTCACTTTTAGAATCAAAAGTAGCTCTTAATTCATCAAGTAGATCTGGTACTACAAGGAAGAGAAGCTTCGTCTGTTTTTCAATCAAAACGTTAGCGATGGCAGCAGCAAGAAAAGTCTTACCACTACCGACTGATCCAGAAAACAGCAGGCCTACTTCATGCGGATTATCCGAGATATTTTGGCAAAATTCCTGTGCCGCTTGGACAGCTTTTTGGGCATTAATAGTGTGTTCTTTTGCCGAAGTCCCACTGTTATAGAAATCTAGATCGAAGTTATCAAAACGGCAACTAATTAGTTCTCTTGACAAGCGAGCATATCTGAAAGAGTTTAATATTTTCTTTTGTTCCATACAAGAGCAAGGTACACCAGTATCTCCTTGCAAGATAATTCCACGGTCACCACATATAGAGCAAGTGACTTTTTTGTTAGATATTGTATTACTTGCTTCAATAATATTTGAGTCATCACTGTTTGGTTTCTTTATTATTCTTTTCAAGATATTATCAGAGCTCTCCAAGGGATAGTTCACCTCCTAAGTTCTTAAAGGTATATATCATCATATTTATTTTTGGGAGTACTCGTTTTCTTTTGTTTTTCAGTTTTCTTCTGTTGTCTTGACTGAAAGTGTTGGTCTTCAGCTTCAACTTCCATACGTGTTTTAATGCCCTTTTTTTCCCATTCTCTCAAGATGGTGTCTAGATACCTAAAGCTTCTAATTCCTGCGCTGACTCCCCTTCTCAGTGCTTCAATTATAAGTTCTTCCGAATATGAAGCTCCAAGCCATTTTTCAATATGTTCACACTCTAGTCCAGTTAGAGGTCTACCCAATTCATTCTCAAACAAGGTAGTAATTTTCGGAAGAGAATTATCTGTGGAAATAGATGTTTTCTGGCTGTCTAGGTTGTTATCCGACGCTTCCATCTGCTTAAATTGATAAATGCCCCAGAGTTCGAATAACTGATCAATCATACCACTCAGATCAAAACGATTCGTTTCATTTTTCTTAGGATCGTTGATAGTTAGTAAGTTTTTCTTTTTTAAACTTTGAACAACTGATGTAAATTCCTGTTGGGAGATACCCATTCTATCAATAATATTAGCGAAAATATCTTCACTTCGATTATTAGATTCTGCTAGAAAATGAATAATAAGTAACATTTCTCTTTCGCTAATACCTATTTCCACATAATGATCTAATAAGAAACGGGGAATAGATACTGTCCCTGAAAAGAAAAGAGCTTGCGAAAAGCCCCCATAAACATTTTTTTTGTCCAAGTGAAACCACCTCGTGTCTTTCCTAAAAAAATACTTTCTCACATTTAATATTATAATACAGATTGCTGAATGAAAAGAGGAAAAGAATAAACTTTAATGAGTAAAAATCAAAGAATTTAGCAGAATGTTTTCCATCATATGGAAGGAGTTTCATCCTCTTTGATGTAATTAGTAATGGAAAAGGTGGTGTGCATATGGATATAACAAAAGAGCTTTATAATATCCTTAATAAAGCTGGTGCTCATCCAGCTCTTGGCTGGAAGCATTGTCAAAGAGTTTATCATTTAGGTAAAGAGCTCTCTCAACATCTAAGTTTAGATGATGAAATTCTCTATATTTCAGCGATGTTACATGATACCGGCAAATACCCTCTATATGCTTTACCCAATGTTGATCATGCTTTGCGATCCAAGGGTATTGCTATGAATCTTCTCAAAAATTATGAACTGGAAAAAGACAGACTATCTAAAATACTTGATGCCATCGAATCTCACATGTATTATTCGGAACCCGGTTACAGTGATGAAGCAGTCTATATAAGAGATGCTAATATTTTAGATAGTCTAGGTAATGTTGGATTGATGAAGCTATTCAGTCTCGTAGGTCACGACGAACTTATTTCTTCTCCAGAGGATGCCTTAATGAGAGCACAGGTATTTGCGGAGGCTTTACCGAAAAAAATTCATTCTAAGACAGGTAGAAGGATAGCTGTCAAAAGACGTGAAGAAATTATGCGTTTCTTGTCAGGAATCAAACGTCAAACCTCGGAATACGCCTGGATTTAATACTATCTAGTTTTTTTTCGTGTTTCTTGAATGAGAGCTGATATTTTTTCGAAAGTTTCTAATACTATGGTGTAATCGCTTTCTTTCCTAGCTTTCTCTACCAAAAGACTTAGGTCCTTTCGAACTTTTGTATAGGAATGGTTAACTTCAGATAGAAGGAATCTCTTTTTACGACCAGCCTTCTTAATAGGAAAACCTTTCTTAGGCTCCTTTTGTGGTTGCCCTTGCCCTGGAAGTGAACTTACCTTTTCTTCCAATATTTCGAGCCAAGGTTTCTCAGGGACAGTACGTATAACGTCGGTTTCTCTGAATTCCATAGATTCTCCCAATACCGGAACCAGAGTTTCTCTCCCTAATTTTTCTTCTATCATACCAGAGAAAGTATCCAGTGAACCTTGTTCTCCATGTACAAGAACAATTTTAGCAGACTCCTTGCTAGTCTGGTGAACCCAATCTAAAAGTTCCTTTTGATCACTATGCGAGGAAAACCCCGGGAACATTTCAATACTTGCCTGGACAGCAATTTTCTCACCATGGATGGTAACTTCCTTACTACCTTCTATAAGTCGTCGCCCAAGTGTTCCTTCTGCTTGATATCCCACGAAAATGACAGTTGCATTAGGTCTCCATAGATTATGTTTAAGATGATGCTTAATTCTCCCTGCATCAGCCATCCCACTAGCAGAAATAATGATTGCTCCTTGAGTAATCTTGTTAAGGTTCATTGAATCCTCAGTAGTTTGGCTGAATTCGAGGTTCTCCATGGTCAGAGGATTATTTCCCCCTTTAATAAGTTCTACCGTTTCATCATCAAAGTTTTCGGCACTTTCTCTAAAAATCTTAGTAGCGGCGATAGCCAAAGGGCTGTCGATATATATAGGAAGGATAGGAATTTTCTTATCCTTTTGTAGTTCTTGCAAATAGTATAAGAGATCTTGTGTTCTCTCAACCGCAAAAGCAGGTATAATTATATTTCCGCCTTTAGCCTTAGCAGAATTAATTACATCTGCTAAGATTTCCAACCTATTTGATTTATCTGCATGAACTCTATTGCCATATGTGGCTTCCATGATAATCATATCAGCGTCTTTAATATCTTTGGGGTCTTTGACGTATGGTTGATTCATGCTCCCTAAATCTCCAGAAAAGACAACTTTTTTGGTACTGTCCCCTTCTGTAATGCTTAGAATGATTTGAGCTGATCCCAAAATATGGCCAGCATTGACTAGTTGGAAAGAAAGAGTCTCCGAAAGGTCAATGCTGGTTCCATATTTAACAGGCTTAAAGTATTTAATCGCATCAATAGCGTCTTGGGAGGTATAAATGGGTTCTAAAAGTTCCATATCTGCTCTGCGGCGTTTGCGATTTTTTCTTTCTACTTCCATTTGTTGTATGTACCCACTATCAGGAAGCATTATTGAACAAAGCTTAGCGGTTACAGGACTAGAATATATTGAACCACTATAGCCTTTCTTTATCAACTTAGGAATAAGTCCTGAATGGTCTATATGAGCATGAGTCAAAATAACTGCATCAAGAGAACTTGGGTCATAGGGGAAATCGTTATAGTTTAGTTCTTTAACCGTTTTAGATCCTTGGAACATACCACAATCAATTAACAAGCGATATTCATTCGTTTCGACGAGAAATGATGAACCTGTGACCATACCTGAGGCTCCATAAAATGTTATTTTCATTATTATTCCCTCTCTTCAAATGGTAAATTATTAAAGTTCTATTAATTTCATTTTAACAGATTTAAGTGCAGCTTGAGTTCGATCTTCAACTTCTAACTTTCTGAATATATTTGATAAATGATTCTTAACCGTCTTCTCACTTATAAAAAGGGCTATTCCTATATCCCTATTTGATGCTCCTTTAACTACATAAGTGAGTATTTCCATTTCTCTATTACTTAAACCAAAATTATTCTTAGAAGCTGATGACGTACTTGATAATTGACCGAGTAATTTACCAGTTACACTAGGCGATAAGATAGGTTCTCCAGTATAAACCTTTCTAATAGAATCTACTAAAGCTTTCGGAATTACATCTTTTAAGAGATATCCCGCAACACCTAACTGAAGTATTTGGAAAACCTTTTCATCAGAATCATCAACTGTTAATATCAGAATTCCTATTTCTGGTCTTTCTCTGCGAATAACGCGACTAGCTTCCAGTCCATTTACCCCTGGCATATTGATATCCATGAGTAGTATATCAAAGGGTGTACTCCTCGCTATATTAATGGCTCCTTGACCATCACCTACTTCAGCAATTACTTGAATACCATCTTCAAACTCCAGGATTCTTCGCAATCCTTCTCTTAATAATGGATGATCATCGGCGATTACCACCCTTATCATTTATCTTCCCCTCCTTTATTCTGAGTATGGTATCTCAAATGCAAACACTGTTCCCTTTCCATATTGAGAAATTATGGAAAACTTACCTGAATACATTTCTACTCGTTCTTTTACCCCGATTAAACCGAAGTGTTCCCCAGGACTATCTAAAACTACTTGAGTATCGAAACCTTTACCATAGTCGATGATCTTACCCATTACCAAATGATCTAGAAATTCAAGAAATACTTCACATTTGGAAGATTCAGCATGTTTGGCTACATTGGTCATGCCTTCTTGTACTAGCCTAAAGAGAGCTAATTCGATAGAGGGATTAAGATCAACCTCTTTACCCTCTATGGTCAATAAGCATTCCATATTATAATTTTTTTCGTAATTATGGATATAGTTCTTAATTGTTTCTATTATCCCTTTATTATCAATACGAATTGGCCTAAGATCAAAAATTATGCGTCTTATATCTTGAAGGTTTTCTCTTACCAAACTCTTAAGATCGTTTAGTTCTCCCTTTACTTTCTTAAAATCTACTTCCAATAATTTTTCTGCAATTTCTAGCCTCAAAACTATATTAGCTAGACTTTGGGCCGGTCCATCGTGTACCTCTCTAGCAATCCTGCGTCTCTCCTCTTCTTGAGCTTTGATAATTCGAAAGGCTGTATCTTTTTTATAATCATTACTATACATTATAGAGATTTCGGTAATACCCTCTTTTAGAAGGCGAATAGCAAGACCTACCTGAGTCATAAGATTATCTGCCCTTTGAACTGTGCCTTCAAGATTCTTTAAAGATCTTTCTATTTCGTCTCTTCTACTTCGAAGTTGAAACTCTTTAGCTTGCATTAGTTGAAGTTCTACTTGAGCATCCTTTGCTTCAGTATAAATGTCCAACATTTCCCGTTCAGTAAATCTTTCGAAATTTTTGTTTACTTCCATGAGCTTTTGGCGCATTCTTTTTTCTTGTTTGTACTGATTATCAACCTTATTGATGATATCTTTTATTTCAGAGGAAAGGTATGCCAATTCTTGTTTTAATCTTTGTACTTCAGTACGAGTGGTTTCATGTATATTGAATATTTCTTCTCTACCGTCTTCCACGGCTTTTAACGTAGATTCGAAAACATCGCTTAGCCGATCCATAATACTACTCCCCTATTATTATAGTCAAATCCCAATTATGTATTGCATATCTTCAATTCGACATTTTATCAACATTTCCTACTTGAAATTATTTTTATTATATTTATTTAGCCAATTATGCTCTTTTTCATTACTCCGCTATCTATAACATCACTTGACATGGACCCAGGGATTAATTATGATTTTAATTGTATTAGCGGGGCGTAGCGCAGCTTGGTAGCGTGCTTGGTTCGGGACCAAGAGGTCGCAGGTTCAAATCCTGTCGCCCCGACCATAAGAATTATATTAAGCTCATTTAAGAGCTTTTTTTGTATAAACTTAGAATTATTTGTTAAACTATAAGTATTGAAAAAAATAACTTGAGGTAACTATTATGGTTCAAATTGGCAATATACACATTGGTTCAGCTGATACAGCTACACCAACCAAAGTAGATATTGGTGAAGCTTTTATCCTGTCACAGCATTTGTATTATCGATACTTTTGCATCGAGCAGACAATTCAATATTACAATTATGCACATGATGTTGACTTTAAACAAGTAATTAAAATGGGTTTATCTTATTTGGAGAAAGAAGCCGCCGCCACGGAAAAACAAATGGAAAAATATAATGTGCCTCAGCCTTCAAGATCACCCAAAAGTGTAAAATCAGCTACACCTAACACTACACTAATTAATGATCATTTTATTTTTAACCAGATTCGAAATGGCTGTGCTGCAGCTGCTGAAAAAAACCTGCGTAATGCAATCACGATACTGAGTAATGACTCCCTGAGGGAGATGTTTACAGCCTTTCTTAACAATGAGATGGACTTAATGTATAATCTCTATAAATATGGTAAGCTAAAGGGTTGGATGCTGGTTTATCCAGAATTTAAACCTGAGTGAATGTTCTGTTACTAGTTATATAAGAAGAAGCTGTATCAATATTGCTTCTTCTTTTTTATATAGCTAGTAATCTTATCTATAAAATAATCATTACCTATAACGGAAAAGATGTGTAACTTTCCTGTATTGGATTACAATAATTTAATAAATAACCTGCTGTGTCTAATTGACTTAAACCAAGTATAGTTTTAGAATGCAAGTAGAGTCAGAAGGAGCAAAACTTAAAAAAGGAAGGAATAAAAGAAAGCTTTGCAAGGAAAAATAACCCGTATACGTTCCCTCGAGTTAAATGATTTAGATACTCTCTTTGAGTGGTACAACGATCATGATTTTTCATATTGGATTAGTGGTAACTGGCCGCTGATAACCTTACTTCGTCGTGAAGAATTTGAACAGAAGTTCTATGACGAAGATAATAACCGTTATGCTATTACAGATATAAAAGGAGATCTAATCGGGACAATCGGTTTTGATCAGGTGAATAACTCCGCTAGATCTGCCCGGTTATTCATTGGTATCGGACAAAAAGATTTATGGGGACAAGGTTATGGAACAGATTCACTCCGGACTTTTATAAACTATTTATTCAACCAATGGAATTTCCACAGGTTGGCTGTAGAAATGTGGGAAGGCAATCATAGGGCACTTTCCTGTTATACCGGTCTCGGATTTATTGAAGAAGGCCGACTACGGCAAGCTTATTATATAGACGGTAAATATTATGATGGTGTCATCTTAGGTCTATTGAAGCAAGACTACCAAAAATAATATTTATCAATAATAATAATTCCTAATTGCATTCTTTAATTATTTGGAGTAATATATTGTAAGGAATCACAATTTAATATTCGTACTCTGGGGATGGGTGTAATTCCTTACCGGCGGTAAAGCCCGCGAGCCTTTTAGGCAGATTCGTTGAAACTACGAAGCCGACAGTTAAAGTCTGGATGGGAAGAGTTATGATAAGCTACTAGTGAAGCTTGATTTAACCATGTAATTGGTTTTTTAAGTGTGTTAGAGCTGTTAGAATTAATACCCAGAGTAAATACTGGGTATTTGTTTTTGTCTTGATTTATAGAGTTCGTTCTAAATAAGGAGTCAGTTATGGTTAATAATTTTACTTTACAAGACACATATTACATGGAAAGAGCTTTGACTATATCTAATTTTGCTCGAGGGCGAACCAGCCCTAACCCCCTTGTAGGTTGTGTTATCGTTCAAGATGGGCTTATCGTGGGCGAAGGCTATCATACTAAAGCAGGCACTCCTCATGCTGAGGTTCATGCTCTAAGATCAGCTGGACTTAAGGCTGAGGGAGCTGATGTCTATGTCACCCTCGAACCGTGTTCTCATCATGGCAGAACACCACCCTGTACAGAGGCGTTAATTCAAGCAAAAGTCAAACGAGTTATTGTAGCACTTGAAGATCCTAATCCCCTAGTTAGTGGTCAAGGAATTAAAAAACTTAAGGACGCTGGAATCGAAGTAGAGATCGGTCTACTGGTAGAAAAAGCTAAGCTAATAAACAAATTCTTTCTAAAGTCGATCACTACGAACTTGCCATACATTCTTTATAAAAGCGCTTTAACTCTGGATGGGAAAACTGCAGTTGAGTCAGGTGATTCCAAATGGGTCACTTCGGAAGAATCAAGAGCCTATGTCCATGAACTAAGAGATATTTATGATGTGATCATGGTAGGAAGCAATACAGTCTTAGAAGATGATCCCCTCTTAACTTGCCGTATAATAAATGGCAGGAATCCTATAAAGCTAATTGTCGATGGAAACCTTACACTCCCCTTAAATGCTAAAGTGTTAAGTAATTCTCTTTGTATTATTGCTACTAGTATGGCGGCAGACCCTCAGAAATTAAGATCTTTGAAAGAAATGCAAGAGGTTGAGGTTTGGCAATATAACGAGCCTAGGTACGTTCCCCTATCCATTTTGATGCAGGATGTCTGCAAGAGAGGTTTCAATAGTATTCTGTTGGAAGGTGGCGGTAACCTCGCTGGAAAGATGCTTCATAAGCATCTTATAGATAAGGTTGAGTTTATTTATGCTCCCAAACTTGTAGGTTCAGGCCCCTCTCCCCTTTCTGGTTTTCATTTAGATAAGATGAGTCAAGCAATTAGAATTACTAATGTTGAAATAACTAAAATTGCAGAAGATTTCAAGGTTTCTGGAGAGGTAAGTTATGAATCAGGAGATTAATTCTAAGATGGAGGTGATATTCTTTGTTTACTGGATTAGTAGAAGAACTAGGAAAGGTCAAGACGCTGGAATCACTCAAGGACTCAGCTAGACTTACCATAGAAGCTGATAAAGTCTTGATTGATGCCCAGGTAGGAGACAGCATTGCTGTCAACGGGGTCTGTCTTACCGTCACAGAAATGCATCAGAAATATTTTTCTGTAGATATTATGCATGAGACACTAGCCAAGACCAATCTACATGAGTTAAAGAATCTTTCTAAGGTTAACCTAGAACGTGCTCTACAGCTAAGTACACGTCTAGGTGGGCATATGGTTAGTGGTCATGTTGATGGAATAGGTACTATTTCTAGTAGTGATAATATAGGTATTGCCAAGGTCTATAAGATCTCAGCTTTGCCCAGCGTTACCTCTTTTCTGATTCCCAAAGGATCAATTTCTGTAGACGGTATTTCTCTTACTATTGTAGATGTAGAAAAAGATTACTTTACTATATCTCTTATCCCCCATACTTTCGCACATACTACCCTCGGCTTTAAAACAATAGGTTCAACAGTTAACTTAGAAACCGATATCATTGGAAAGTATGTTGCAAAATTTATGAACATGGGGAAAGAAACTCAGAGCGATAACATTTCTATGGATTTCCTAGCTAAACATGGCTTTATATAAAAAAAGGAGTGAATTGACTAATGAACACAGAAAGAACTTTTAACACAATTGAGGAAGCTTTAGAAGATATTAAAGCTGGTAAGATGGTAATCGTGGTTGATGATGAGGATCGTGAAAATGAAGGTGACCTCATTATGGCCGCAGAAAAAGCTACGCCTGAAGCTATAAACTTCATGGCTTCCTATGGGAAAGGGCTTATATGTGTATCCCTGACATCAGAACGCATCCAAGAACTTGACTTGGATATCATGGTTCAAAATAATACTGACCCTAACTGTACAGCTTTTACAGTAAGCGTAGATGCGACTTCTTGCACTACCGGTATTTCAGCATTTGAACGAGCTCATACTATTCAAGTGTTGGTTGACGACAATAGCAAACCAGGAGATTTACGCAAGCCAGGACACATCTTTCCTCTTCGATCTCGAGATGGAGGCGTCCTTGTTAGAACTGGGCATACGGAAGGTTCCCTAGATTTAGCCCGACTGGCTGGCCTTAAACCTGCTGGGGTATTATGTGAGATTATGAATGATGATGGTAATATGGCTCGCGTTCCTGATTTGATTGCTTTCAAAGAAAAACACAACTTGAAGCTTGTTACCATAAAAGACCTTATCAGTTATAGAAGACGCAATGAGAGATTAATCGAGATGACTGAAAGTATCGATATCTCAACAGACTATGGAATCTTTCAGGCTATAGGTTATAAGAGTCAGATAGATAACAAAGAACATCTCGCCTTAATTAAAGGAAATATCGATGATGGTGATCCGGTTCTAGTGAGAGTTCATTCCGAATGTCTTACCGGAGATGTCTTCTACTCTAAGAGGTGTGATTGTCGAGATCAGCTCTCTGCAGCCTTACTACAGATACAAGAAGAAGGACGCGGTGTCTTCCTCTATATGAGACAAGAAGGACGTGGAATCGGTCTGATGAACAAACTTAAAGCTTATAAGCTTCAAGAGCAAGGTAGAGACACTGTAGAAGCCAATTTAGAACTTGGTTTTGCCCCAGACTTAAGAGATTATGGAGTAGGGGCCCAGATTCTCGCAGACCTAGGAATAAAACAGGTTCGTCTAATGACCAATAACCCTAAGAAAATTGTTGGTCTGGAAGGATACGGTATCCAAGTAGTAGAAAGAATTCCTATAGAAATTTGTCCTAGACCGGAAAACGAACAATATTTATTCACTAAAAAAGCAAAAATGGGTCACTATCTTACAAATGTTAAGTAATTCTTAAGTTGGAATAAATATATCAAAAAATTCTTAATTGAAAGGTGGAGTTAGATTGAAAACTGTTGAAGGAAAACTAATAGCTGAAGGTCTTAAATTTGCTATAGTTGCTGGCCGTTTTAATGAGTTCATCACAAGCAAGCTAATTGGAGGTGCCTTGGATGCCCTCAAGCGTCACGGAGCAAATGAAGATACTATTGAGTTGGTATGGGTACCGGGAGCATTCGAAATACCTCTAATAGCCAAAAAGGTTGCCGAGCAAAAACGATTTGATGCAGTTATCTGTTTAGGTGCAGTTATCAGAGGTTCCACTCCTCATTTCGATTATGTCAGCAGTGAAGTTACTAAAGGGGTCGCTCATGTTGGCTTAGAGACAGGAGTACCGATAGTTTTCGGTGTTCTTACTACTGACACTATCGAACAGGCTATCGAAAGAGCTGGCACAAAAGCTGGTAATAAAGGTTTTGATGCCGCTATGACGGCTATCGAGACAGCCAATCTTCTCAAGCAACTTTCCTAGTACAATCAATTTAATCCTATACGCAAAAGGGGATAATCGCTTACTTCATTATAAGTAACGATTATCCCCTTTTTGCTTTGTAGCTTAATATTATTGCGTAATATTTGTGCATTGCTTAGCAACGGCTAATGCAAAAATATATACAATTACATATTTAAGCTATCCCACCAGTTTTTTCAATCAAGCTACTAACCTTTTCGTGAACTTTACCAGCTTCAGTAGCAAGTTGCATATATCTGGTCCTTAAATCACTATCAGCTGCTCTAGTAGCAAAAGTCATATAACCTGCTGCGGCTGCAGTTACATCTTTTTCATAGTCGTATAACATGTCTAGATCAGTAAAATTATTCAATTACAGCCTCTCCTTTCTACATTACTTCCCCATGTTTCTTTTTAAAGTATTCTATTACGCCTTCTAAGGCATCTCCTTGATGTTTAAAAAATGCTTTTGTTTCCTTATCTTGAGCCATTTCACTGTAGAGGAAACACTTTTTCATAGCGACTTCATTCTCGATTACGGATCTTGTTACCAATCCTTGATCCAACACTTTTTTTAGTTCTTCTTGGTTAAATTGCATGTTAGCACCTCCATCCATACTAGATAATTTCAGGATTTACAGAATCTCAACAATTTATTCATTCGTGTGAATTTCCGTAGTTTATTATTTGGGTGCCGGGTGTCACAGGGACGGGGTTATCGTCACGCTAGGTGTCACAGGGACGGGGTTATCGTCACGCTACACTCTTTGGATTATTCCCCTACTAATCCCTGTTAATCTCTGAGTGTCACAGGGACGGGGTTATCGTCACGCTACACTCTTTGGATTATTCCCCTACTAATCCCTGTTAATCTCTCAATCTGTCTAATTGATAATCCATAACTTTCCTTTAAGTCTTTTATGTATAAATTTCTTATACTTATATCAAATTTTTGTACATCTATCGCATTAGTAACTTTACAATGAGCCTTAATAACCTTTCTAGCATCATCATCTGTTACTCGCCGTTTTTCAGATATATCCATACATTCATCAGCATTCTCTATGTTTATATACTCAATAAAACTTGTTATGGCTCTTTCTCTATCTGTACTAAAAAAATTAAGAACGAAGTCGGTATCAGTGCGATTATTTCCTTCAATATAGTCAATGTAATTAGTCCAGGTATAGTTTTGAATTTTAGTTACTATTCTAGCCTTTAAAGGATTTTGAAAAATATATCGTAGTACTGTGAGAAAATATGTATCATCCTCTACAGGTTCACTTTTAAACCTATCCTGAAATAAGTACCCTACCCTATCATACTTATTGTTATACCATAAGACATAGCTACCACATATCCTTCGCATTACGGTTTCTAATGGTTCCTTGCCTTCCATCAACAGTAAATGCAGATGATTGCCCATTAAACAGTAAGCATATAACTTGTATTCACAAATTTCTTTGTATCTTTGCATGGTTTGGATAAACTTAGTGCAATCCCCCTCATCTTCAAATAGATTTTGTCGATTAATTCCCCTCATAATGATGTGATATATTCCATTTTTACTTTTTAATCTTGCAGTTCTTGGCATAAAAAACACCCCCATAATAACTTATACCACAGGGGTGTTTTGTGTCAATATCCCCGTCCCCTCGACACCGCCAGTTCTTGTAAGGTACTGATTTCTTTTTCCGTCATTTCTTTTGGTAAGACTATTGTTGTTTTTGCATAGAAATCACCGAATTTACCAGACTGGTTCAACACCGGCATACCTTTACTTTTTAGCCTGAAACTTCTACCCGGTTGAGTCTGAGGCGGTATTTTTAGCATCATCTCTCCTGCAAAAGTCTTCACTCTTACTTCTCCCCCAAGTACTGCGGTATAGAAATCAATTTCTAGATTGGCTATTAAATCATCACCCTCCCTAACATATAAGGGATGAGGTTTAATCTTAATTGTTAAAAATAGATCTCCACGCTTTCCTCCCGGAGATCCTACTTCACCTTGGCCACTAAGCCTGATCTTGCCATTGTCACGTATTCCTTTGGGTATGGTAGCCTCTATTCTTTTATTACCTATTTCAAATAATTTTTTGGAGCCTTGATAAACTTCTTCCAAAGTAACCGTAATTTCTCCTTCAATATCTCTACCTTTTCTTGGCTGTCTAGATACGCCCCTATAGATATCATCATCAAAGCCATTTTGGCCCATACGAAATATTGTTGAGAAGAAATCCGAAAAATCTTCTCCACCGTATCCGCCGGTAGAACCAGAACCATTGCCAAGATCTCCAAACATCTCTGCGAATTCTTCAGGAGTCATCGTCCTTGTATGACTACCGTTTCCTCTACCAGGTGATTGTTGCCATTGAGACCAATCATAAGAGCCTTTACCTCCACGCTTCTGCCATTGTAGATAATTGGTCCTTAATTCATCATACTTTTGACGCTTGGCAGGATCAGCTATGGCATGATAAGCTTCATTAACTTCAATAAACCTTTCCTCAGCTTTCTTATCTCCTGGATTAACATCTGGATGGTTTTTTTTAGCTAAAGATTGATAAATCTTTTTAATCTTCTTTATATCGGCGTCTGGCTCAACACCTAGTATTTTATAATAATCTTTAAAATCCATAACTTTCACCTCTTGGCTTTCACTCGTCATTAATTTAAAATATTAACCTTTTGCTTGTATTATATTCCAAATTACCCCGAAGGTCAATGTTGGTCAGACATATTATTGTGTTTTTTTAACTTCAAAAAACCCTGTTGTCTCAATCAACAAGGCATCTCCTTCGAAATCGCCTAATAATAGTTGGGAATGTTCATATTCTTAATGATAGCGCCTTGGGAATAACTTGACAAACTATAGGCGCCATTCCAGGAATCTCACCATCAGCTTCAAAAATTGTTTGTTCTTTGGTGGTAACAGTAAGTTTTTTACTTCTATAGATTGCTATTTCTGGTAAATTAATATGCTTCCCTAGGTAAATAGTGGGGAAATGTCTTAAAAATCTTGCTTTAGTGAGGTCTTTAATAAATACTATCTCAAACAATCCATCATCTGTTTGCGCCTGAGGGGCTATATGCATTCCGCCTCCCATATATTGACCATTACAAACTATAACACCCAAATATTTACCTTCGATTATCTCTTCATTATCAAGAGTGCAACTTACTTCAACATTCTTAAAACTTAGAAGTGTTGCTATAGTACCTGTAAAATATGTAAGCTTACTTCCTAGCGCTTTACTGTTTTTATTCGCTCTATTGACCACATCAGCCCCAATACCCAGATTGGCAGCATTGAGAAAATAACGACTAGCTCGATCACCATTCATACTTTGAAAGTCTATTTTTCCAATATCAACTTTAACTGTCTTATTCCTTTTGAGGAGTTTAATAAAATTATGAATTCCTTTCTTTTGTTTAAAAGAACGTACAAAATCGCTTCCTGTTCCGTGTTCTAATATTGCCAATTCCATATCTTTATCAATATCTTTATCGTCAGCCAAAAGTCCGTTTAATACTTCATTGACGGTTCCATCTCCACCAACCGCTATTATATTTTTATAACCAATATCTCGTGCTTGTTTAGCAAGCAATATCCCGTCCCCTTGGGAAGATGTATATTCATACTCAATCTCGATATCATTTTGAATTAGCAATTTGTTTAAATTGGGCCAATTCTTAGCTGTTTTGCCATTACCAGAGTGTGGATTAACTACAGCGAACCATTTACCATCGTATGTCATAACTTATATTTCCTTACTTTCTTTATTATAATTATTGTAAGTGTTAATATTTGTGCATTACCCGACCGAGCGCCGAGATGTAATTCTTTGTGGTTTCTCTGCTCTAAGGTTCGCTAAGCAATGCACAAATATTTACATAAATTATCGTGATTTAATTTGTCCTACTAAGTATCCAGCTTTCGAAATCTGATATAGACGTAAACGCTATATGAGCACCTGCCTCAACTAAGTCATTATATCGAGCAGTTGAAGCCCAAGCAGCACCAATGGGTATAGTCCCAGCTTGTAGCGAAGCCTTCATATCATATACTATATCACCTATATAACCGACTTCAAACGGTTGCAACTTCCACTTCTTAACAACTTCGCTAATCGCTTCGGCTTTCCAGGGTCCGCTAATCTTACCTGTCAGTATTATCTCAAAATATTTAGTGAGTCCAGCTTTCTGTAGGGTGATTTTCGTACTTTGATCACCTTTACCGCTAACAACCGCGAGCCTATATCCATTCTCTTGTAATTTTAGAAGTAAGGATGGTATTTCAGAAATTTTCCAACGCAAATTATCATGGTTTGTATTATAATAGTTAAGATAAAAGTCTAGTACCTCTTCCCACTGTTCTGGGAAGTGTCTTCTAAAAATCCCCTCTTCACTAGGACCGAAGAACTTACGGATTCCCTCGTCGGAGTATCTGGTACCTGTAAAGTTAAATAGTGTCTCTCTCAGGGTTTCGTAACATAAGGGCAAGGTATCTGTAAGTGTCCCATCAATGTCAAATATATAAGCTTTGAGATTCAACTTCTTAACTCCTTTAAGCTATTTACTACTATGATAAGTATCATTTTGTTTTAGAGTATCATATGTTCTAAATATTTAATAGTTATTATTCGCAGGGAAGTTGCCTGTAACAAGCAACTTCCCTGACTCAAGAAATCTTAATTAAAAGATTACGCCTAACGCTATAAGAATGAGAATAGCGATTGCGATGATTCCTGCACCAACACCGTTACCAGCAATACCAGTACCAGCAGCACCATATCCATAACCTGCACCATGTGCGTACATTTGAAAACCCCATTTCTTTATTTTAATTCCGGTATACTTTTTAATTCATTTTTTTTAAAAGACAATACCAAGAGCGATGAGTAATAAGATAATTACTGCAATAACCGCTATCCCAGCAAGAGAACCAGTACCACAAGCTGCTCCTGCACCCGCATAAGCTGTTTCTACTGACATAATAATACCTCCAGAAATTTTTATTACCATATATTGGTTAATATGTTGTAACCTATGCTTCAATCTCATAATTTGTTACTAAAACTAAAATAATAATATTTTATAATATTTTTAAAAGCTCCATAATAGCTAGCTACTAAATAGATTTTCATTGACAATAAACACCTTTATATGTAACATAAAAATGTTAACTTAAGTGATATTAAATAATTAATATCACAATAAATTAGAGGAGGAAACAAGATGAGAAAACTTAGAAACTTATTAATAATTTGTGTTGTACTAATTTTAGCTTTTTCCACTTTTGGATGTAGTTCATCGTCTGACAAAATTAGTATAGGTATTGTTCAAATCGTTGAACATCCTGCCTTAGATGCCGCCAGAGAAGGTTTCTTGGAAGTCCTTAATGAAAATGGCTATGTCGAAGGGGACAACCTAGTCATTGATTATCAAAATGCTCAAGGGGATCAATCTACATTACAATCTATTGCCAACAAGTTTGCTTCAGCTAATCATGATATGATACTGGCAATAGCTACTCCTTCAGCTCAGGCTGTAGCTGGCAGTACCCAAACCATACCTATCTTAATCACAGCAGTAACTGACCCCGTATCAGCTAAACTGGTTGACAGTTTAGAAAAACCAGGAACAAACGTGACAGGAACTACAGACCTGAATCCTATCGATAAACAATTTGATCTTCTCCTGCAACTGGTTCCTACTGCCAAAAAAATCGGAATTATCTACAATGCTGGAGAAGTTAACTCCCAGGTTCAGGTTACAATAGCTAAAGACGTAGCTAAAACTATGAATCTTGAGATTCTGGAAGCTACAGTCGCTACCAGTGCTGATGTTTTACAAGCAGCCCAATCATTTATTGGCAGAGTCGATGCTATCTATGTTCCTACAGATAATACAGTAGTTTCCGCAGCTCAGTCAGTTGTACAGGTAGCTAATGAGAATAAGATTCCTCTTATCTCTGGAGAAAGTAGTGTTGTTGATGCTGGTGGTCTTGCTACTATTGGAATTAACTACAAAAATTTAGGAATGCAGACAGGCGAAATGGCGCTGAAAGTCTTGAAAGGTGCCAAGCCCCAAGAAATGCCTATTGAATATCAGAAAGATTTTGATATAGTAGTAAATGAAGAAACAGCCAAACTTCTTGGTATTGAAATACCACAAGGTCTTATCAACTAGTAGTAACAAAAGTTTGTTTGTAATTTGAGGTGTTAAAGGATGTCGTCCTTAGTCGTTCTAGGTACAACAGAACAAGGTCTTATGTATGCCATAATGGTTTTAGGGGTATATCTTACTTTTAGAATCCTTAACTATGCTGATTTAACAGTTGATGGCAGCTTCACTCTTGGAGCTGCCACAGCTGCTACTTTGATTACCTCCGGTTACAACCCCTGGTTTGCGACCGGAGTTGCTTTCATTTTGGGCTGTTTAGCGGGAAGCTTTACTGGAATTTTGCATACCAAATTTAAAATTACTCCTCTTTTATCTGGTATTTTGACTATGACTGCCTTATACTCAATTAACCTGAGGGTTATGGGTAAGGCTAATATATCATTATTAAGAGAGAGAACAATTTTCTCTGATTTCGAAAGCTTACCATATATGCAAGAGTACGGTGTTTTAATTCTAGCTTTCCTTACTGTTGTTATTATTGGTTTCTTTATTTATCTTTTTTTGGAAACAGAATTTGGACTAGCTCTTAGAGCGACAGGCGACAATGAGCTGATGATTCGTAGTCTTGGAGTTAATACCGACTTGATGAAGATTACTGGTTTAGCCCTTTCCAATGGATTAGTAGCTTTTGCTGGTAGTTATGTTGCTCAGAATCAATTATTTGCCGATATCAGTATGGGAATAGGTATGATTATCATAGGACTTGCTTCGGTCATTATCGGAGAAGTATTGATAGGAACACGTACTATTGCCAAGGCTGTTCTTGCAGTTCTTTGTGGTGGTGTTATTTATAGAGGGATAATCGCTATCGTTCTTCAATTGGGTTTGGTTGCAACCGATTTAAAATTAATTACTGCACTAATCGTTATTCTAGCACTTATAACTCCTCAATTAAGAAGTAAATTCTCTCGTCCCCTAAAAAACGTATAGGTGGTTCTCTATGTTAAACGTGCAAAATCTCGTCAAAATCTTTAATAAAGGTTCCGTCAACGAAAAGACTGCCTTAGATAATATTTCCTTTAATTTGAATAAAGGAGAATTTGTTACGATTATAGGCAGTAACGGAGCTGGAAAATCTTCTTTCCTCAATGCAATTGCTGGGAACTTCCCTACTGATTCTGGAACTGTTATTATAAGTGATAAAAATGTTACCACTCTACCTCAATATGAAAGAGCTAAGTATATAAGTAGAGTCTACCAAGATCCTATGTCCGGGACTGCTGCCTCGATGACCATCGAAGAGAACTTAGTAATGGCTCTAAGACGTGGTGAGAAAAGAAGATTAAAGTTAGCAATCAGAAATAAGGATAAAGATTTCTTCCGTCAAGAGTTAAGAAAACTCGGCCTAGGTCTTGAAGATAGACTTACTACGAAAGTAAGTTTACTTTCTGGTGGACAAAGACAGGCCCTAACTCTTTTGATGGCTACTTTTAAGGAGCCAGAATTGTTATTACTGGATGAACATACGGCTGCTTTGGATCCAAAAACTGCCGAGAAAGTTCTGCAGCTGACATGTGATGTCACGAGGGATTCTAACTTAACCACCCTCATGATAACTCATAATCTTGATCAGGCCTTAAACGTTGGAGACCGCACGATTATGATGCATGAAGGCCGTATTATCTTGGACATCCATGGCGAACAGAGAAAAACTGTTACCATCAATGATTTGCTAAAAATGTTTGAAAATGCCAGTGGAACCCAGTTCCATACGGATAGGGCTTTGTTTGCATAGCGATATACTTCGGCGTCGGACGGGACCGTAGCAAGCCCTTGGGTCCCGACCAGCAAAAAATATCTTATTGGCATCATATAAAAACGGGGAGCTTTCCAGTTGTATCGAAAGTTCCCCGTTTTTGTTATTATGTTTTTCTTGAATTACCCTTCGCTCTTACTCTTTCTAAGTCTTCTAAACCCCAACCAACCTAGGGCCAGTAGGACTAACACAGGAATAGCATAACCTACGAATACTATTATATAGTTTGCACCATTCCAAATAAAGCTAATTGATTTGATTACCGCATTCTTAGCCGCTAAAAAGGTAGACTCTATGGAAACTGGCTGCCAAGGATCAGAAACGGAGAGATTACTTTGTTGAGGGTAAATATTCATTCTAACTTCCGAATAATCAACACGATTATCAAAGTATTTAAGTTGTCCTTTTAAGCTTTCCATCTCTCTTCTGACATTGGCTAAAGAATTCTCGATTTGAAGAATATCTTCTACTGTATCTGCCTGTTGCAGTATCTCTAAATATCTTTTCTCTTGTGCTTCCCAAGATCGGAGCCTTGTTTCTACATCAAAATATTGTCTGGAAACATCATCACTGAATAAATGCTGATTAGAGACAGTTCCATATTTAGATAGGTCTCCTTTAAAGCTTTCAAAGTGCTTAACAGGAATCCTGATAGTCATATAAGCGTTAATCTCTTCATCTCGGTCTGTCTTCCTAGACTCCGATATATATCCACCTAGAGAAGTAACTTGCTCTTCGATTAGATCTACAGCCTGGTCAACGCTTTCTACCCTTAAAGTAGCTTCCAAGGTATAAATTATCTTTCGCTCAGTAATATCTTTTTCCTGAGCTTCAGTAATTTCACCTCGATCAAGTATTGGAGGCTCTGTCGGTGCAGGAGCATCTTCCAGCGAGAAACCCTTCTCCTCCATATTTGCAGAACTCTCATTACTTACCGATGACATAAAACCTTCGGCCGGACCTGCAGTATCGTAGGAAGCATCATTTTGAGCTTGTTCAGATGCTACTTTTGGAGAATTACCCATACCTACAGTGAATGGAACAGTTCCATTAGATAGAATTGAGCCAAGATATACTGCAAAAACAACTACAGCCGCCGCGGAGAATACTTTGAGAAGAGGTCTACCTTTTTTACTATTTATAGACTTTAGTAAAGATAGCGGAGTTCGCTTATTTGATTTTTTTGTCTTTGGCAATCCTTCAATAGGGTTCCGTTCTCCCTCAATTTTTAGGCCTGGCTCACCTGATTCACTAATCTCATCAGGTTCTGAAATCTTAGCTAAAGCTTTTTGTTTGATACGTTGTTTAAGATCCTCATCCTGGTAAACGTAACCGAAAAATTTCCTAATGCGCATCAAATCACCATCTTCTTCCCACATGGCTGTTATTTTATCCTTATTCATTAACACTCACCTCCAGCCATTTCTGTTTGGTATACAGTACGAAAACTCTTTTTAGCTCTATATAAGAGACTATCTACTGCCTGTTGGGTTGTGCCTAGAATTGATGCTGTTTCCGAAGAACTAAATCCTTCAACTAGTCTAAGCTGAATGACAGCAACCTGAGGTTCTGTTAACTGAGCTAAGGTATTACTGACTGAAAGAACAGTTGCTAGTTCATCGCCATAGTCTCTATCACTATGTATACCCTGAAGTTCTTCAGTTAACGGAATAATATTAATTTCTTTCCTGCTACGGTAAAAATCAGCAACATAATTAGCCGCTATGCGTAAAGCCCAGTATTTGAGACTACTTCTGCCCTCAAAACCAGGTATTGAACGCCATATCTTGGCCATGATTTCTGCTGCTACATCTTCAATCTCTGATGAAGGTATTCGTAAGCAGACAAACCTGTAAACTGCAGGAAAGAGCTCCTCGTAAATTTCGTCGAATGAAATTTCCTTCACGCCCTTGAGCCTCCCTTTGAACGATATCCACAATATTTTATTTGTCTATATAGTCGGGTATTAATGCACATTTCTGATTGTGTATTAAGAAAAATATAAATAATTATTTCTTTTTAAATAAAAGGTAGCCTAATAACATAGAAGCAGTTACGAGAAATGCTGGATGTATGCCTGGAAGTAGCAGCAAAATCGCTAGGGAAACTGCTCCAAAAATCCAGGTAATATTATCGCTGAAAGCTTTCTTTCCCATCTGAAGAGCTGTTTGAGCCAGCAATACTGCGACAACAGGCCTTACACCTTTGAGCATAGATTGAAGTGCAGGTGATTCAGCGTAATTCATAATAAGACTTCCTAGAAATATTACAATCAATGATGTAGGTAGAAAAACTCCCACTATTGCTACCAAAGATCCAAGCCAACCTTTTACTCTATACCCTACCATCCCTGCCATTTTTGTGCCTATCGGAGCTGGCAAAGAATTCGTAATCGCTAAGAGATCTGCAAACTGTTCGTTATCAACCCATTTATATTTATTTACCACTTCTTCTTGTATAAGCGGTATCATAGCCGGCCCGCCACCAAAACTAAAATTACTGGCTCTAAAAAAGGCTATGAATAAATCCCAATATGTTTTCATTAATTTCAACCCCATACTTTATAAATTAAAAGACAACGTAGCCGATAAACATGGATGATACAATCAGTAAAGCTGGATGAATTTTAAAGAAATATATCGCTCCCGCTGCTCCGACTGCTATAACAACAGTAAATAAATCTAATGGTGTATTAATACCAAATGCTGCAACCCCCATATGAAAAGCGACTACTGCTAGAAGAGCAGTAACAATCGGTCTGACGCCTTTTAACATTGATTTCAACGCCTGAGAGTTGGCATATTTCATTAGAATATTGCCTAAGAAGACCATAATAATTACTGTTGGGACAACTGTGGCTATCAACGCAACCAAAACACCGGGCCAAGAAGCTACTTGATATCCAATGTAAGTAGCAATTTTAGTGGCTATCGGACCTGGAAGTGCATTCGCTACAGCCAGAGCATCCGTAAACTCAGCATTAGTCATCCACTTATAATTATCAACTGCTTCTGCTTGAATTAGAGGGATAATCGCCGGGCCTCCCCCGAAACCCAGATTACTTGCTCGTAAAAATGCTATAAACAGATTCCACAAATCCATAATCTTTTATTTCACCTTCCTTTATGTTTCTTTTATATCATAAACAAAACTAATTATAACAAAAGCTAAAAAACTTTAATATGTCCTGAAAATATCCAAAATAAATTATGTAGTAGAGTTAGTTTCAGCAATTATGTTGATATAGCCCTTTTTAATCAATATGGCCGTTAAATAATTAACTAGAAAATGACATACGATTGGTACCCAAAGTAAAGAGGTTATCGCATAAGTGAAACCGAGTATGATACCCATCAAAAACACCTCTAATAAGATGAAGAACTTCTTGTAATAGCGAAAGTGAATTACCACAAAGAGGACACTTGTAATCAAAATCCCCAGTTCTGATTGTAGAATCCCTCTAAAAAGAAACTCTTCAGCTATTGAACCACCTAAAAAAATTAAAAACAGCTCTTTTAAATTGAATTTTTCCATAATCACAACATTTAGTTCATCAAATAATTTTTCATTTGTAAGAAACGTATGAAAAGTTATTTGAAGCAATAATAATAGACCGCTTCCTATGACGACAGTCACTAGAGCCATTGTGTTAAAGTCAACCTTCCAGAAATTATATAACTTAATATCTGGAAAAATCGTGTATATGATTAGTAAACCTGTACCGTAGATAATTACCTGGGATAAGATAATATTTAGTACGAATACCCTTTTAGATATTTCATTCATTGAGAAGTATCTACCTTATTAAATAATTCCAAGCTATTAAGAGAATCCAACAAACCCAAGGATGATAATACGAGTGCTTCTGTGCCATTAGCTAAGGCGGTTTCATCTATATTGAAACAGGGATGATGATGCGGATTGGTGATTTCCTTTTCTTTGTTTCCAGCTCCTATAAAGAATAAGGCACCTGGAACAATTTTTAAGTATTCGGAGAAATCTTCTCCTCCCATAACTGGATCTAATCTTTCAATTGCGTTCTCACCTAAGGCTTCCCCAAGTACTTTTCTAAGCTTCTCAATTATATCTTGATCATTTATCACAGGGTCATATCCATTTTCATAATCGAATGCGTAGTTAGCACCATGAGCAATACAAATACCCTTAATTATGTTTTCCATCATATTCGGGATAAGCTGTCTCATTTCAGGATCGAATGTTCTTACTGTTCCTTTTAATTCTACACGCTCAGGAATAATATTATTGGCTGAGCCACCCTGAATACAGGTTACAGATAATACTATCGGTTTAAGTGGATTGGTATTTCTAGATACAACACTTTGTAGACTTGTTATAACATAAGCACTAATTAATATTGGATCAACAACTTCTTGAGGCATAGCTGCATGTCCACCCTTACCAATAATAGATATACTAAAATTATCCGGTGCTGCCATCAAAGGCCCAGATGTTAATCCAAACTTTCCTGTTTCTAAGGCAACCCACAGGTGGCCAGCTAATATTAGATCCACGTCTTCCAATATACCTTGCTTTACTAAATCCCTAGCGCCACCAGGGTGTTGCTCTTCAGCATGCTGAAAAACAAAACGAATCTCTCCTTTGATGATATCTTGAAATTGAGCTAGAATCTTGGCTGCACTCACCATCATCGCAATATGTCCATCATGTCCACAAGCGTGCATGATTCCTTCATTTTTTGATTTATAAGAGATATCATTTTTCTCTGAAAGATTTAGGGCGTCCATGTCACTTCTTAGAGCCAGAGTCTTACCAGGAAAACTTCCTTTTAATACTCCAAGGACACTGGTTGGTGTTGGGCGGGAAACTGTGATGCCTAGTATCTCATTCAGGTTAGAATATATAAGATCTGCTGTATTATGCTCCCTAAAAGATGGTTCAGGGTTCTGATGAATCGTTCTTCTTAAAGAAATCGTTTCGTCTTTTAATTCGGCAAGATAGTTTTGGATTAAACAACTAAGTTCCTTCCCCATTTTATCAACTCCTAAGAATATATATTGTTATTATTCTCTTTATCTAGGAAAAATCCTTGACCACAAAGCACAATTGATAAAAAATATTATATTATTTTCCTTAATTGGTTAAAGTTTTATTATTTCCAAACAATTACCTGATTAAGATTAAGGAAATAACAGATAATAAAAATGTTCCAGTAACAAAAATTCTTTTGCTAAAGGAGGGAAATGAAATGGCTGGTGAAAATAACTCAAACACTCCTGCTGTCCAAGGATCAAAAAAAGGATTAGATCAACTGAAGAATGAAGTTGCTAATGAATTAGGTGCAACTCTTGGTGGAGACCGCACTTCCCGTGAAAACGGTTCTGTTGGCGGATATATGACCAAGAAAATGGTTCAGTTTGCTGAGCAGCAACTGAAAAGCGGTCAGAAAATCTAGTTAAGACGCTTATAAAG
>JAGXFZ010000071.1 GCA_024637055.1 Gracilibacter sp.
ATGCTTAACTTCGGCAATAACCGAGAGTGCTTTAACTGCAAGATTTGCATGAAAATCTCGGCTAGTTGGCATTTCAGAGGCTTTACGTTCTAATTCGGATAAAGATATTTGCAAGGAATCCTTTTCAAGATCTAATCGCTTGTTTGCTATTATATCGTCGAGAATCATACTGTCATCTCCTTTAGACTATTAGAGCACTTTCTATAGTCTTCAAGCTTCTGCCAAGCAGATCCTGTATCTATCGCTAGGGTAGCAAGCCGTAGACCTTCCTTGATAGTCTGAGCTTTACCTGCTACATAAAGGGCAGCGCCGGAATTGAGAAGAACCACATCTCTTTTAGGTCCGGTCAAAGTCCCGGATAAAATACCTTTCATTATCTCGGCATTCTCCTCGACATCCCCTCCTTTTATTTCGTCAAGACTGCATTGCTTTATTCCAAATTGATAAGGATGAATTATATAACCTGTTAATCGACCATCGCGTAACTCGCAGACGGTAGTGGGTGCTGAGATGGATATTTCGTCAAGCCCGTCTTGACTACTTACGGTCATGGCATTCTTTACCCCTAGATTAGCAAGGGTTCTTGTAAGGGGTTCTACCAGTTTTTCATCACATACTCCCAGGAGCTGGTTCCTTACGCGTGCTGGGTTGGCGAGCGGACCCAGAATATTAAAGATAGTTCTTAGCCCCAGTTCCTTTCTTGGTCCTGCTGCATACTTCATAGATGTGTGATAGGTGGGAGCAAACATAAAGCATAAACCGGTCTTATGGAAACATTCTACTGCTTCTGCGGGCAAGAGATTGATATTCACTCCTAAAGATTCAAGGACGTCGGCGCTACCACACCTACTAGAAACTGAACGGTTACCGTGTTTCGCCACAGGGACACCTGCGGCAGCAACAACAAAGGCTGAACATGTAGAAATATTAATCGTGTTGGCCCCGTCACCCCCTGTGCCAACTATATCTATGGCATCGTCGCTACCAAGCTCCACTTTTGCTGCTTTTTCCCGCATGACCTGAGCACATCCGGAAATCTCATCGATTGTTTCTCCTTTCATTCTTAGGGCAATCAAGAAAGCACTTAGTTGAGCGGGGGAGGCTTGGCCACTCATTATTTCAGTCATTGCTTCCGAAGCTTCCATAAAGGTGATATCTTCAAAGTTAGTTAACTTGGTTATTGCTTCTTTAATCATGAGGTAGCCTCCTTTTTGAATAGAAGAAAATTCTCAATTACCTTAATTCCATCGGGAGTTAACAGAGATTCGGGATGAAACTGAACTCCAAAAACAGGATAATCCTTGTGGGCCACACCCATTATCAATCCTTCTGGTGTTTCCGCTGTGATTACGAGTTCTTCGGGAAGGCTTTCTCGTTCAATAACTAGAGAGTGATAACGACCGACCTTTATTATAGGGGGCATATAATGAAAGATTGGGCATCCGGTTGCAATATGGGTATCTGAAGCTTTGCCGTGAACAAGCTGGGGGGAATGCACAATCTTTGCCCCATAGGCATGACCGATGGCTTGATGTCCGAGGCAGACACCGAGTATTGGAACGTCCCCACCGAGTTCTCTAACAACCTCGCAGCTTATCCCTGCTTTATCCGGGAATCCTGGACCGGGTGATATTATGATGTGCGAAGGATTTAGAGAGCGTATTCCTTGAATATCAATCCTATCGTTGCGAATCACCTTAACATCTGGATCGAGGCCGCCAATATATTGGTAAAGGTTATAGGTGAAAGAATCGTAATTGTCTATAATTAAAATCATCGGATATCACCTGCTTCTTTCAGAGCTGTGAGCAAAGCTCCTGCTTTGTTTTCTGTTTCCTCATATTCTTTTTCAGGGATAGAATCAGCTACTATTCCTGCACCTGCCTGGATATGGGCCATACCATCTTTAAAAAGGATGGTTCGGATGGTGATACAGCACTCTAGGTTGCCGTCAAAAGAGAGGAAACCGATTGCTCCTCCATATATACCTCTTTGAGTAGGTTCTAACTCATCGATAATCTCCATGGCGCGTATTTTCGGGGCACCCGATAGAGTTCCAGCAGGGAAAACGGCTTGTAGCGCATCAAAAACAGTCAAATCTTCGCGCAGTTCTCCGCAGACTGTTGAGGCAATATGCATGACGTGGGAGTAGTGGCGTACTTTCATATATTCGGTTACTTTTACTGTGCCGAATTTGGAGATCTTGCCTATGTCATTGCGCCCGAGATCGACTAGCATAACATGTTCGGCAAGCTCCTTAGGATCATTTATCAAATCTTCTTCTATCTGGATATCATCTGCTGGGGTTTTTCCTCTTTTGCGGGTACCGGCAATTGGACAGGTTTCCACTACTCCGTCCTCACACCGCACAAGCATCTCGGGTGAGGCACCTACAATAGAGTAGTCATCAAATTTGAGGAAGTACATATAGGGAGAAGGATTAGAAACTCGTAGATAGCGGTAGACATCGAGGACCTCGTTTAAAGCCGGCATAGAGAAACGCTGGGACAATACAACCTGGAAGATATCCCCGTTAACGATATACTCTTTGGCCTTTTCGACTATTTCACAGAAATATTTTTTATTCATATTGCTGCTAATTGTAGGAGTATCGATTGGCGTATTTTTTCTATATCTATAAGATTGATAGGGGCGAGAATTCCTTATTGCCCTATCCAAAGAATTAAGACGCTCGATAGTATTATCATAATTAAGCTGTAGGTCACCTTCTGTAGGCATGTTGATGATCAGGAGAAGTTTTTGCTTTAGGTGATCAAAAGCGATAATTTCGTCAACGACCATAAAATGACAGGTTGGTAGATCAAGATCATCCTTAGGATGATGAGGTAAATTTTCTACAGTACGTATCAAGTCGTATCCAAAGAATCCGACTAATCCCCCTGATAATCTGGGTATACCATCTACCTTAGCCCCTTTATAGCGCTGCATCACAGCCTCTACAATCTTATACGGATTGCCTTTCATTATCTCTGCGCTTCCGTCACGGTACTGCAAGTTTGCCTGATCATCTTTGATGCGTATGGTAAGCAAGGGATCCTTACCTATAAACGAATATCTTGCCCACTTCTCACCACCCTCGACACTGTCAAGTAAAAAACAGTAAGAGCTAGTATCATTGAACCTTTTAAATACGCTGACCGGAGTTTCTGTATCAGCAAAGATTTCCATAGCTATGGGTACAAAATCTACCCCAAGGGCTTTAATTTGGGCTTCTTCAAACGCTGGGTAAATCATCATAGACCATCCTCCTTTCATGAAATAGTTATAATCAGTCGACTAACTGTTGGATAAAAATAAAATCGCCCGTCCTTGAATAATACCAAGGACAGACGATTAATCTGCGGTGCCACCTTAATTGACTTGTAACTAAACAAGCCCAGCTCATTGCGGAATGCTAACACATCCCCCGTCTTTTAACGCTGACGCTGCGTCGGATTTTACTCACAGCCAAGCTGCTTTCCCTCCGCCTTCAGGAGCCCATTTGCCAATCCGTTACCTGCTGCGCTTCCACCATTCGCAACTCTCTTTAAGGACGTATATTGACGTTACTTCTCCCTCAGAAGTTTAGATTATTTTTTTAGCAGTATATCATTGCTAAAGTATAGTGTCAACCAATTAGTAATATTTATATATATTCCTATAATTGGATAAAGTAATAAAAGTTGGAAACTATAAGTAATAAGAATTATTAGGGAGATACAAAGAAAGTGTTTAATTTTCTATCAAAGAAATTGCGTTCTTGGCAGCAACAAAATCAAAATATTAATAAAGAAAATAAAGAAAATGATAATTCCAAAAAAACCAAAGAGAATTCTCAAGCTAAACTGTCTTCAAATTTAAAAGAAAATCTAGATAGTATAAAAGCAATTTTGGGTGTTTGCGAAGATCTAATAATTAGGGAATTTGCCTTTGGTAATAAAGGACAGATTAGTGCTGCCATTATCTTCATAGATGGTATGGTAGATAGAACGCTTATTAATGATAATATCATAAAACCCTTAATGTATGATAATCGGTTTATATGTGAGGAAGAATCGTTAGAGATTAAAAATATTGATATTATCAAGGGAACTATACTTTACGTGGGAGAAATTGAGAAAAGCACCACTATAAATGATCTGGTGGAGAGCTGTTTGTCGGGAGATACCATTTTATTGATAGAAAAGGCTAAAGAAGCTTTGGTCATCAGTAGCAGAGGATGGGAAACTCGTGGGGTGGTAGATCCCGAGACAGAAACCATCGTTCGAGGACCACGTGAAGGATTCACTGAAAATTTACGGACCAATACAACTTTATTACGCAGAAAAATAAAAAGTCCTGACTTTATGCTAGAAGCAATGAAAATAGGCAGAAAAACTAATACAGCTATCAGCATAGCTTATTTAAAAGGAGTAGCCAATCCTGAGGTCATCGAAGAAGCAAAACGAAGGTTAAAAAGAATTGATACGGATGGGATTCTTGAATCAGGGTATATTGAAGGGTTTATCGAGGATGCTCCTCTTTCAATCTTTTCTACTATTGGCAACAGCGAAAAACCTGATACTGTTGCTGGGAAAATACTGGAAGGAAGAGTAGCTGTTTTGGTTGATGGTACTCCTTTTGTGCTTACCTTTCCCATGGTCTTCATCGAGGGTTTTCAAAGCGCCGAAGATTATTATTCCCGTCCTTATTATGCAAGTTTGGTAAGAGTAATAAGATTCATTGCTTTTGCGATAAGCATCTTGGCTCCGTCTTCCTACGTAGCCGCAACAACTTTTCACCAAGAACTAATCCCTACCCCGTTATTGTTTACCGTGGCAGCTTCTTCGGAAGGCACCCCTTTTCCTGCTGTGGTGGAAGTGCTCGCCATGGGAGTGATATTTGAGATCCTCAGGGAAGCTGGAATACGATTACCGCGCCCGGTCGGTCAAGCTATCAGCATAGTGGGAGCTTTGGTGATTGGTGAGTCTGCCGTTTCGGCCGGACTTATAGGAGGAATTGTTGTTATTGTAATCGCCTTAACTGCTGTTGCTAGCTTTGTGGTTCCAGCTCAGACAGACTCCGGAGCCATCTTACGAGTAATATTAGTCATCCTAGCGGGCAGCATGGGTGGAGTCGGTATTATGGTAGGTCTAATCGGGATACTGATTCACCTAGCATCTTTAAGGTCTTTTGGCACTCCGTATCTGTCGCCATTAGCTCCGCTTAGCCCTTTTGACTTAAAAGATGTTTTCTTTAGAGTTCCCATTTGGGCTATGCTTACTCGTCCTAAAAGCATAGTCAGACAAAATATTCAGCGACAAAAATTTATACTTAAACCCACCCCACCACCAGAGAAAAAAGATAAAGGTGGGTCAAAATAAGCTTATATTAGGAGCCCAATATGAGAAATAGGAAGATTATAGTATCGATAATAATATGTATCTTGCTCACCCTAAGCATATCTGGCTGCTGGAATCGTCGTGAACTTAACACCTTTTCAATCCTAATGGGTATGGGGATCGATAAAGCTGAGGAAGTAGGGAAGGTGCAGTTGACAGCCCAAATAATCAACGTGAGTGAACTGAAGCAGGGGGGTAGCAGTAATAAAGAGGCATACTTGGCGGTACGAAGTACAGGCGATACCGTTTTTGATGCCTTAAGGAATTTCACCAAAGAATCTAATCGCAAAATATATTTGCCACATAATAAGGTTTTAATACTCGGAGAGGATATAGCGACTGAAGGGGTACAGAAATATATCGACTTTTTCGTACGCGACCATGAAATGCGTCTTAGAGAGAGTGTGTTGGTAGCCAAAGGGAAGGCAGAGGAAATTCTTAATGTGAAATCGGAGCTGGAAAAGATACCGGCAGCTGGTATCTCCAGTCTTCTTAAATCTCAGAATGCAACATCAGAAGCAACTGATGTTGATATGAAAGATTTTATTAGCAGGTTAATGAGTAAAACTACTGCACCTATAGCTCCCCTGATTGAAATATCAGGAGAAGAAGAAAAAAAAGTTTTACGAATATCAGGGATGGCGATTTTTAAACAAGATAAATGGGTAGGGGAATTAGAAGGGAGCAAAGCTCGAGGTATTCTCTGGGTGATAGATAAGATCGAAAGCGGGATTATCGTTGTTGATTGTCCTAATGAAGAAGGTAAGATGAGCCTGGAGATCATCCGAGCCAGTAGTAAAATAACTCCGGAGCTTAAAGGGGATAAAGTAAGTATTAAAGTAGAGATAAAAGAAGAAGGACATATTGGTGATCAAGAATGTCCATGTGAGTTAAAATCACATGATATTTCAAGCATTGAAAAGATGAAAACTACTGTTATCCGCGCAGAAGTAATATCAGCCTTGGAAAAAGCCCGTGAGCTTAACACAGATATTTTTGGCTTTGGTGATTCGGTACATCAAAAGTATCCTAAGCAGTGGAAAGATATAGAATCAAGCTGGGATGAGGTTTTTCCAGAAATCGAAGTAGAGATAGTTGTGGATGCCAAGGTTAGAAGGTCAGGTATATTAATAATGCCGGCCAGTTCGTAGAAAAGGATGGGGTTAGTGAAGATTGAAAAAGGTGTAATATCGAGTTCTCAGCTGACATTTATGATAATAGGGTTTCTCCAAGCATCTAATCTGTTATTGGTTTTCTCGAGTAGAATAGTCAACCATGATAGCTGGTTGGCGATTCTAGTAGGTTTGGTGATAAGCATACCGATTGCCTTGTCCTATGCAGCTCTTGCCAAGGAATTCTCTGGTAAAACTTTAATACAAATCAGCGATATTATATATGGCGCTTACCTGGGAAAAATGATTTCCGTATCTTATATACTAATATTTCTATTGACATTTTCTATCGATTTACGGTTGTTTTCAGATTTTCTAATAACCTATATAATGCCGGAAACCCCAATTTGGGCAATATTGACTTTGCTTACCTTTCTATCCGCTTGGGCTGTACGTGGGGGGATAGAAGTTATAGCTCGGTGCAGTTTTATCATTATAGCTATGGCTTCAATAATAATCTTATCAACATTTGTATTCTTGCTCAGTGATATGGAATTCTCTAACTTTTTACCCGTCTTCGATCTCCCCCTAAAAGATTTTATTCAGGGTACTCATATCAATGTATCACTTTATTACCTAGAGATAATAATTTTTCTTATGATTATGGCTTTCGTTAATAAAACCGAACAGGTTAGAGGTTCTATGCTATGGGGTTTGATACTAGGAGGAGTCAGCCTCTTGATTCTTGAGGTAAGAAATGTTGCTGTTTTAGGGATAGTATCAAATATTTTGACATCTCCGTCTTTTAATGCTGTACGTTATATAAGTGTTGCCGAAGTATTTACACGCTTGGAGATGTTCGTCGTTATTATGTTGATTACTACAGTATTCCTGAAAGTTAGCATTATGTACTATGCTACAGTCTTGGGATTAGCCCAGACACTTCATTTGCGCTCCTATCTACCACTCGTCACCCCAATTGGAATCATTACTATCTCACTTTGTATTATCTCGGGGGATTCCAGTATGGAATTGCTTCATGGTGGGATGTATATATGGCCTGTCTTCATTCTTCCGATCCAGCTGTTTCCTGTACTATCTTTGTTTATTGTCAAATTACGTAAGAAATCCAAGAAGTTGGGGGCAAATGAGGAATGAAGATGATAATTTTGCTGGCAATGGTTTTCTTGATTATTCTAATAATAGAAGCACCAAAGCTTATCGTAAATAAATATTGGAAAGAACTTATAGTCTTCTTGTCTTTGCTGTCGTTAGCATTTATTTTGACGGTATTAGTTATTTTAGGTGTCGATATACCTAGTCCTTTGGAAGGAATCGAATATTTGATTGACGATATTCTGGATTTAAGTTGGGAGAGAAAGTAGAAATACTAGATTACGATTAAGTCATGGAAATTAAAAGGTTTAGCCAGAATTCTTATTAAGTTAAGAATGGGTATATTATTTATATATAATTGAATGGAGCGATATGCTCTATTTTTTTATATCTAAATAGAAATATGTTATGATAATAGAAAATAATAGGAGCCATAATAGGAGATATCATGTATCGTTTTAGAATTACTACTAGAGACGACAAATCTTTCCTAGTAACTGGAGAAGAACTCCATCATTTGGTTCATGTACTGCGCCTTGGACTGGGGGATAAGGTAGTAGGCTTCGATAACTCCGGCAGTCAGTACTTCGGTGTCATCGAAGTCATCCAAAAGGATTCAGCCCACTGCAAGATTATCGACGAGGAATCTCCTGAAGTTGAAGCAAGAACTAAGGTTTACTTAGTTATGGGACTGGCAAAAGGGGAGAAGATGGAATGGGTCATTCAAAAAGGAACTGAGTTAGGAATGGCCGGATTCGTTCCACTGAGAACCAAAAGGTCTATTGTTCAGTTGGAAGGTAAGAAATCCCAAGAACGGGTAGTCCGTTGGCAAAGAATCGCATCCGAGGCTGTGAAACAATCACGCAGAGTTATAGAACCAAAGGTGATGAACGTTTCTGACTGGAATGACTTAAACAATATTCTTCCTGAAGGGACACAGTGGCTTATTCCCTATGAAGATGAAAAAACAGAGTCTTTAAGGGATACTCTCGCTAGTTTTATACCAGACTATCCTTTAGCTATCCTCATTGGTCCGGAAGGAGGATTTTCTCCTAACGAAGTTGAGTGGGCCTGCGCTAGACTGAAGGCTAAAAGTGTTTCACTTGGGCCAAGAATACTGAGGACGGAAACAGCAGCTTTAGCTGCTTTGACAATAGTACTAACCAATTATGGAGATTTGGGATAGTATATCTCATTTGGAGGACACGGATGACGAATAAACTAAAAGTAAGTTTCTTAACCCTGGGCTGTAAAGTTAATCAGACTGAAAGTGAGGCTCTTAATCAACTTCTAACATCTGAGGGATATGAAGTAGTACAAGAAGCCGCAGGTCCCGATGTTGTTATTATTAATACTTGTACAGTTACAGGGTCAGGAAGTAGCAAGTCGCGTAAGCTTATACGCCGAATGGCTAAGGAACATCCTTTGAGTACGATTGCAGTTATGGGTTGTTATTCTCAGACCCAACCAGAAGAAGTATCTCAGATTGAGGGGGTTGACCTTGTTTTAGGGACTCAGGATAGATCTATGATTCTTAACCATTTGCACAGGATAGCTGAGCAGAAACAAGAGAAAAATCCGAAAGAAAAAACCCCAATCTTAGCGGTACGTGATTTCGAGTTTCAAGCTGTATATGAGGAGCTACCTTTAATAGAGGGTGAAACCAGGGTGCGAGCAATGTTGAAAATTCAAGATGGATGTAGTCAATTTTGCACTTACTGTATTGTTCCATACGCCCGAGGGCCAGCACGTAGCCGTAGTTCTGAGAAAGTAATCTCAGAAGCCAACAAACTACTGGAAGCTGGCCATAAAGAAATCGTCCTTACCGGCATTCATACAGGAGCCTATGGGAAAGATCAAGAAGGTATGGATCTGAGTAAGTTGATTTCTCAATTAGCTCAGCTTCCGCAACTACTCAGACTAAGGATAAGTTCTATTGAACCTATGGAGTTTTCAGAAGAACTGCTAACGGCAGTTATGTCACATAAAGTTGTATGTCCACACTTTCATATCCCTTTACAGAGTGGATCGGACAGTGTTCTTGCTAGAATGAAAAGGCCATATGGAGTAGAAGATTATGCTCGATTATTAAATAGAATTAGAGAGAAACTCCCTAACGCTGCAATCTCAACAGATATTATGACAGGTTTTCCTGGAGAAACGGAATTAGAGCATGAACAATCTCTTAAGTTTATTGAGACTTGTGAGTTTAGCGGACTCCATGTTTTCCCTTATTCACGAAGAATAGGGACAATAGCTGCTGATATGCCTGGACAACTCCCTCGCAGTATTAAGACTGCCAGAGTGCAAGAAGTAATAGCTCTTGGGCTAAAGAGCCGTGCCAAGTATATTGACAGATTCATAGGTAAATCATTGGAAGTGCTGGTGGAGAAGATAGACGAAGATGGGTCTGCGCAGGGTCATACCTCGAACTACCTAGAGATTAGGTTCCCTAGTTCTTTAAATAATGGGGATTGGCAAGTGGGTCAAATAATTGCACATCCCATAAAGTCAGAATATATTGTCTGGTAGTGCCAAAATTTGTAATATTATTATAAAGAAGGGATAAACCATGCGGATTAGGTTTCCAAAAACTCTATTTATAATCCTTTTGGTAGTCATATCTTTGAGCTTTCTTTTTGTAAAGGCGCCTCTTTATTCCAAGGCTAGAAGTTATGTGGTCATGTATGCATTTAGTAATTTAGCAGAGCTGAACAGTCTTGTTAATAAATTGGATGTATGTATAGATATTCCAGGAGGAAGAAGCACAAACAAAACAGATTGGTATCCTTCTGTTTTGTTTTATAATGCTAACCAAGGATTCTCCAATTATATGAAGAGAGAGCTATCCTTAACTATCCTGTACAATTTCGGCGCCTTTGAATGGAAACACGGCTCATCTACCTTTTACCAAGAAGAATCCCCTTATTATAACAGTTTTTACGGTGGTTATCTCATTCAAGAACATCAGAAGGATCGCAAATACGGTTTTACCACAGACGGTGAACCTCTTATAGATGAAGTAATATCTGTTCCTGAATATGATTTTAAATATCTGGTCATGCAGGGCCTGGGTTGTCCTGAAGAAAAACTTGTTATGGACGCTCTATCTTATGAGGTAACAGCAAATGTAAACTATGCTGGATATGACGATTGGTATAAAATCGATGGACTGCTTTTACTTAATAACCCTAATCACAAGTTCAAAAGTAACCGAAGAGCATACATTCAATTCGGTAATCCTATCTATGATCCTGATAAGGAAGAATTCGGTTTAATTACTATGCATAGTAGAATCTATATCAGATATTTTGAGGAATTAGGTAGCACAATATTTCTATATATCATGACACCTGGGAGTCAGGAAATGGAAAAGACTGATCAAGAGATCCTTAGCAAAACCACTATTACGTTGCAAAACTAGGAAGTAAAACTATTTGGAGGTATGAAAATGACTGATTGTATCTTTTGTAAAATTGTTGCCAAGGAGGTTCCGTCACAGATAGTATACGAAGATGATGGTATTTTGGCCTTCAAGGACATTAACCCCGTTGCTCCTGTACACGTCGTAATTATTCCTAAGAAACATATCTTAAATATCAATGATATTACTGAGCAAGATGTGAAACTGATTGGAAAGATTTTTGTCGTGATTAAAGAATTGGCTGCCAAGATGGGGGTTGCTAATACAGGTTTCCGAATCGTAGCAAATAGCGGTTCCGATGCTAGACAGGAAGTTGACCATCTGCATTTCCATCTTATCGGAGGAAAAGAACTCGGTAATAAGATTGGTTAATGTCGATCGACCTTTTAAACAAAAATAGACAAATTAAATAGAACAGAAGCAAGCTAAAACATATATTAGAGTAGAGAAATATCTCTGCTCTAATTAAATTCAAGGGTTGAACAGGAACATCAAGATAGAAGGTTCTTGCTTGACGTGTCCATATTCATCCTTTATAATTATTTCGTATCATTTGACCAGTGGAGGGAGGGAAAAAAATGAGTGAAGTTAGAGTGGGAAAGAATGAAACCCTAGATTCCGCACTCCGCCGGTTCAAGCGAAATTGTCAACGTTCGGGAGTTTTGTCTGAAGCTCGAAAACATGAGCACTATGAAAAACCTAGCGTGAAGAGAAAAAAGAAATCTGAGGCTGCGCGGAAACGTAAAGTTAAATAAGGGAGTTGCTCCATTTGTCCCTAAAGGATCGCCTTGTTGAGGATATGAAGGCTGCTATGAAAGCCAAAGAGGAGGGGAAGGTCAGACTTTCTGTCATCCGAATGGCTCGTGCTGCCATCAAGAACGCTGAGATAGACAAGAGGCAAGAGTTCAACGATAATCAAGTAACCGAGGTTCTTGCTCGCGAACTAAAAATGCGACGAGATTCTATAGAAGAATTTGCCAAGGCTAATCGAATGGACTTAGTAACCGGGCTGAAAGAGGAAGTGGCCATTCTTATGGAATACCTCCCTCAACAGCTGTCTGAAGATGAGATACGTTCTATAGCCAAGGAAATCATCGCTGAAACCGGAGCTCAGGATATCAAGGATTTAGGAAAGGTGATGGGGGGCATTACTCCTCGCACTAAGAGCAGAGCTGATGGTAAACTAGTTAACCAAATTGTCAGGGAGCTCTTAAACTAGAAGCACAACACATCTAAGTAAATTATAAAAATGACTTGAGCAATCAAGTCATTTTTTATATAAATTCAGTAAAGTAAAGTAAAGTAAAGAACCGTCCCTGACTTTACTGACATTCCTTGAATGCTTGGACTATTATTTTCCTCAAAAGCATAGACATGCTATGAGGGAGTGATGTAAATGTTTAAGAAGTTGCAAAAACATGTCGGTGAAGCATTAGAATTTTCATCTGATATTCTGGATAGTGGGCCGAGAATAACTATTATGGGACGAAGCGAGGTAATGGTTGAGTATTTTCAAGAAGTAATACAATTCTCTGATGAAGAAATAGCCCTAAAAACACATGTAGGTAAAATTGTCATAAGAGGAAAAGATTTTGTTCTGACCACAGTTTTACAGACTGAAATACATATCAAAGGCAGCCTTCTACAACTTAGTTTTGAAGAGGAGGTCTAAGATATGTTCGCCAAACTTACCCGTTATTATAAAGGGAGAGTATATATCAAGGCAAAAGGTGATAAGGTACCTGACTTTATCAACAAAGCACTCCAGGCAGAGATTACTTTCTTTAACGTCAAAAGAGCGCCGGATAGTTTTACGGCTGAAATCAATATAGAGGATTTTAATCGTTTGCGCAAAGCTGCTCGAGATGCAGAAATAAAGATTAAAATAAGGGCTAAGTATGGATTCCCTTTTGTTGCTGTCCGTTGGCGCAAGAGAAAAGGTCTAATATTAGGATTGTTTATTATCTTTACAACTTTAACCATCTTGTCTCAATTTGTCCTCTCTGTTAGTGTAGAAGGAAATAACAGAGTTTCATCAGAAATGATTGTCGCTGAGGCAGAAAAATTAGGGGTGAAACAATGGAAATACAAAAACCAATTAGACTTGGATGAGGCGAGTAAACAGCTTCAGGAAAATCTTTCAGATATAGTTTGGGCAACAATGGAAGAGCGAGGAACTAACATTAGGATTCGGGTAGTCGAGAAAACCCTACCGGAAAAAGTTATTTATAAAGGTGATCTCATTGCTGCGAAGGACGGCTATGTAGAAGAAATCATAGTTATCCAAGGTCAAACTGCGGTTAAAGAAGGTCAGTTGGTTGAAGCCGGACAAGTCCTGATTAAGGCAGCTGGAGGAATGGTAGAATATAGTTTTGATATGGATGACAAAAAGGACTCCAAGGAAAGCATAGTGAGTGCTCCGGCGGCAAAAGGTTTTGTACGAGGTAAGGTATGGTATAGTGCTGAGAACAAAGTTCTTTTGGAAGAAGATATAACAGAAAAGACAGGAAGATCGGTAAATGGATGGGGTATAAAAATAAGGGATAGAGTAATAATGATAACAAACCAAAACAGCCCTTATGCTGAAGCTGATAAAGAAACACAAAGTTATAAACTTCTTTCTTGGAGGAATTGGGACTTCCCTGTCGAAATTATTAAGACACACTATGAACAAAAGGAAACAACACATGTCCAACGCAAAGTAGCAGAGGCTAGAGAGCATGCTGAGAAGCAAGCTAGGGAAGAATTACAAAAGGTAATTCCACAGAATGCTAAAATACTGCAAGATAAAGTGCGGATTCTTACTAATTTAGGTGGAACTGAGATTCTTAGGGTAGAAGTGGAAACTTTCGAAGAGTTAGCAGTATACAAAGAATAATTAACTTCTCAATACTGGAGGAAATGGATTGCATAACGAAATCAAAGTAAGATTAAAGGATGAAGAAGCATTAAATTTACTGGGTTTAGAAGATGTAAATTTGCGTTATCTAGAAGAACGCATGAACTGCAAGATTATTGTTCGTGGGGAAGAGATGACGGTGTCTGGAGAGGCAGAAGACGTTAAGCTGTCAGAGGCTGTATTGGAACAACTACTTACCCTAATCCGAAAGGGAAATAATCTTACCTTAGCAGATATAACTTATGTAATTTCCAAAGTGGAACAAGGTAATGAACAGGACATGTCCCAGAGCCTGACTCAGGTAATAGCCACTACCCAGAGGGGACGTCCAATTAAATCTAAAACCCTAGGACAAGCCAAGTATGTGAAAGCTATTGAAAAGGATACTCTCGTCTTAGGGATTGGTCCAGCGGGTACAGGGAAGACCTATTTGGCAGTAGTTATGGCTGTTAAGGCTCTGAGAGCCAAAGAAGTTACTCGGATTGTTCTTACGCGGCCTGCAGTTGAAGCTGGGGAAAAGCTTGGCTTCTTGCCTGGTGACTTACAAGAGAAGGTTAATCCTTATTTAAGACCACTTTACGATGCGCTTTTTGACCTGCTTGGCCCAGAGACTACTCAGAGGTATATTGAGAAGGGGACGATTGAAATTGCTCCTCTAGCTTATATGCGAGGGCGTACCCTTGATGAGTCTTTTATTATTCTCGATGAGGCACAGAATACTACTCCTGAACAGATGAAGATGTTCTTGACTAGGCTTGGATTCGGTTCCAAAGCTGTAGTAACTGGCGATATTACTCAGGTTGATCTTCCGAGAGGTAATTATTCAGGCCTAATCGAGGTACAAAACATTCTTAAAGGTATCCCAGGAATTTCTTTTCATTATTTTACAGTTGATGATATTGTGCGCAACCCGCTTGTACAGAGTATTATTCAGGCTTATGAACAGAAAGAGAAATTAACTTTCCAAGAAAGAGGACAATAAGTTCGGTGAGGATTGAGAGATTTTGATTAAAATAAAAAAAATATTAGGACAACAAATTAGTGGAAAGAATGCTAACTTGAAATATCAGATAGCAGTTTTTATCATTTTCTTTGTGCTTTTCACCGCCATTATAGCCTCAGGCCTATTTGGATCTAAGCTTAATGTGGAATTAAGGGAACCGAGCCCGGAGCTTATAACTGCACCTTTTGATAAAGAGATAGAAGATCTTACGAAGTATCATGAGGATCAGACTGAAGCGGCAAAAGCTGTCAAACCGGTATACACATCAGATGAAAAAATAGTTTCTGCCATCTCCGTAGAGTTAAATAATACTTTTTATGCTTTAAAGCTTCAGCTTGGATCAAGAAAAGATACCTCTGAAAAAATAAGTGAACTGAGGATGAATTCGGTACTGGATGTTCTGCCCGATAATACGCTACAGTCTTTACTAACCCGTTCGGAAAACGATTTGATCAAAGCTCAAGAGATAGTTACTAGGATCATACTAGGTATCGCTACAGACCCTGAAAATGGTGCTAAAGAAGAGTCAGAGGTTCCACTATTAAAAGATAAGATGAAAGAACAAGTAATTAAGTCCAGTTTATCTGAATCTGAAAAGAATCTTGCCCAAGCTTTAATCGAATTAAAGGTAAATGAACCTACATTGATAATAGATGGGCTCGCAACGCGTAAACTGCAAGAAGCTGCTAGTGCGGGAGTTAAGCCAATAGTTCATCAATATAGGGCAAATGAGAAAATTGTGGGACCCGGTGAGATAGTGGATGAGAGAATATACCAGGTACTGGTTGCCTATGGCTTGGTAGAGGTCGAATCACACTGGCTGCCTGTAGCAGGAATTTCTATCCATGTCCTTATAGGCATGATAATTCTTCTTCTTTTTGCCTACCAATTCAGCCCCGAAATATTTAGAAAATGGAGAAGTCTTGTTCTTATAGCTCTTGCTATACTCTTAGTGCTAGTTATTGGAAAAGGTTTTCTAGCTATAAATTTGGGTAAAAGTGATTTAAATAATTTGACTACTGCTCTTATCCCAGTTGCATGGGCAACAATGACAGTCACTATCCTACTCGGGGTTAAAATTGCAGTGGCGGTTGCGATAATCCTAGGTATATTCGTCGGCACCATGGCTGACCCTGCAACGTTGGGAGCGACGGGGTCTATAGCAGGTCTATTTGCTCTTGTTGGAGGCATTGTCGGAATCCAAAGTGTTGCTAGACTTGATCAACGCTCCGATCTTGCTCGAGCTGGTCTATATATAGCTTTAGTTAATGTGGCCGTAATCACAGGTATAGCCTTAATAATCCAAATGAGTCCCACTTATTGGTTTATAGGGTGCATCCTGGGATTATTTAACGGATTTCTCTCGTCAGCTCTTACCATGGGCACCTTACCTTGGTTTGAATCAGGCTTTAATATTACTTCTTCAGTGAGACTATTAGAACTATCCAATCCGAATTCACGCTTGCTGAAAAGTTTACTGATGGAAGCTCCAGGAACTTATCATCATAGTGTTCTTGTTGGCAACCTAGCAGAGACTGCAGCTGAGGACGTCGGTGCTGATGCAGTGTTGGTAAGAGTAGGAGCCCTCTATCATGATATTGGCAAACTTAAACGGCCTTACTTTTTTATCGAGAATCAATTTAGCAAGGATAATCCACATGATAAGATCGCTCCTACGTTGAGTGCTCTGATACTTATCTCACATGTCAAAGATGGGATAGAGATGGCCAAAGAGCATAAGCTACCGGATGGTATTAAAGATATAATCGCTCAGCATCATGGTGATAGCCTGACATCATTCTTCTATCATAAGGCTAAAGAAGAGAATCCTGATATTACCGATGAATCCTTCCGTTATGACGGTTTACGCCCTCAGTCCAAAGAAGCTGCCCTTGTTCTTTTAGCAGATAACGTTGAGGCTGCTGTGCGTTCTCATAAAGGTAATACCCCCGGAAGAATCGAAGGACTAGTTAGAAAGATAATTAAAGATAAGTTCGATGAAGGCCTTCTGGACCAGTGCGACCTTACATTTAGGGATTTGGATAAGATTTCGACCGCTTTTGTGAAAGTATTAAGTGGTATCTTCCATTCTCGTGTGGAGTATCCTGAAATGCCTTCTCCTAAGAAAAGTTCGGAAGACAGTGGAGAAAAAAGTCCTAAAAAGCTTGAAGCCAAGAAAGAAGATAATGATGATCTTCCTGAGCAGGACAATGCACAACAGGAATGGGAAGTCTATGATCAGGAAGTAGAAGATACCGATGAAGTTGAAAAGTAAAAACCGACTCTCTCCTATTAAAGTGAGAGTCAAGATGTGCTAAGCTCCTGGATAACATCTTCTAAGACTCAGATGTGAGAGTACTTAATATTTATCTCAATCAAGAAGATGTTTATAATTTGAACAAAAAGATAATATACTATATCTAAGAAGATTTCCGTAAGGGAGGTAGAGAGTATTTTACTCTCGCAGTTATGGAACTAGAAATTAGCTGGGAAGAAAAAACTGTCAATGAACCAGACCAGAAAGAACTGACGGAGATTCTTAGGGTAGGGGTATATGAAGCACTTATTGCTGGAGAAGGACCTGAGGATTCAGAGATAACAATCGTGATGGTAGACGATGAGACTATCCATCTGCTCAATAAGAACTATAGAGGTGTAGACCGTCCTACTGATGTCCTTTCCTTTGCCCTAAGTGAGAAGGGAGAAGGGGAACAGGATATTAACTATAGTAGCTTATTTGATGAAGAAATTGAGGAAGTAGAAGAAGATGATCAAGACGGTGACCCGTCGGTTACTGTAGCTAATACTAAAGCTGATTTCTCTGTTGAGGCTATTATGGAAGAAGAGCTCGGGCTGGATGAGGATAATGAAGAGGAACTGATATTAAAGGATGTAAAGGAATTACTCTTTTATGAGGATTCCATTCTGGGAGATATCGTAATCTCGATTGAAAGAGCACGTGCTCAGGCTCAAGAGTATGGCCACTCCTTAACTAGGGAGATAGTTTATTTGGCTGTCCATGGTACCTTGCATCTCTTAGGTTTTGATCACCATACCGATGAGGATGGTAGTAAGATGAGACGCCTGGAAGAACTGGTCATGGATAAGATCGGTTTGCCACGGTAGGTGTGTGTGATTGATGCTAGTGCTTGCTGTGGTGTAGCTTAGATAGCATTGTGGTGTTGGGCTATCTGTGCTCCGCTTGTCGTGCTTACTGCACTACAGCTTAGAGAAAGCAGATAGAGTATTAAACTGTCCGTGGCCGTCGATCTATGGCTTAAGGAGGTTAGAATGCCTGAAAACCAGAAGCTGAAACCCACTGGGTTTGTTCAAAGTTGTAAAGGGGCATGTAGAGGGATAGCCTACTCCTTTCAAACAGAGAAACATCTCAGGTTTCATTTTTATGTTGCATTTATAGTAGTCGCATTTGGTTTATACATTGGTTTAGCCAGAGAAGACTGGCTCTTTGTTATTTATGCCATAGGTAGTGTAATAGTAGCAGAAATATTTAATACTGCGTTGGAAAGAAATATAGATCTTACACAACCTACTTATCACCCGTTGGCTGGGATTGCTAAGGATATAGCTTCTGGAGCAGTATTAATTACTGCTATACAAGCTGTAATTATAGGAATTCTTGTTTTTAGTCCGTATCTGGGTTATAAATAAATGGCTATGTTATTACCTGCTAAGTAATGCAAAATATTACAACAATAAAGTAATATTAAGCATGTAGTAATAATTAAGGATGTGAACAGGATGGAAGAGAAATATACTGATCTTATACATAAAGCACAGTTAGCTTATGAAAATGCTTATGCACCATATTCCAACTATAAAGTAGGTGCTGCAGTATTATGGGACTCTGGGGCTATCACTATCGGTGCCAATATGGAGAATGCCTCCTATGGGCTTACAGTCTGTGCCGAGCGTAATGCTATCGCAGCTGGAATAGGTATGGGAGAAAGGCAGATAGTTGCTATAGCTATTGCTGTTCCGTCAGAGGATTTACCTGCTCCCTGTGGGGCCTGCCGTCAGGTGCTTAGGGAATTCTCTTCCGACTCTACAGTTTTGCTAGTCAATGGCAAAGGGAAAATCAAAAAAACGAACTTAAAGAAGCTATTTCCAGATTCTTTCGGCCCCGAATTTTTGAAAAAGCTTTAAAACACCGAAACAAAGGAAGGTAGTTAATTTGAATACTACAGAAAGACGTTCGGGGTTTGTAGCAGTGGTAGGAAGGCCTAATGCCGGTAAATCTACTTTGCTCAATACTTTGTTCGGACAGAAGATTCTAATCATCTCAGACAAGCCCCAAACAACCAGGAACAGCATTCGCTGTATTCTTACAGAAGAAAGAGGACAAGTCATCTTCATTGATACTCCTGGTATTCATAAACCTAAGCATCAACTAGGTGAATATATGGTAGCTGCGGCCAAAAGCTCTCTTAGAGGGGTGGATATGGCTGTTTGTGTAGTTGATGCGTCTGTGCCCTTTGGAACAGGGGATGAAAAGGTTATCGAAATGATTAGAGACAGTAAGACTCCTTGTATATTGGCTTTGAATAAGATAGATTTAATGAGCAAGGAAGATATATTAAAAATAATTGATAAATATTCTAAGCTTGCGGATTTCCAAGAGATAATACCTATTTCGGCTTTGCAGAAAGAAAACACGTCTAAGTTAATGGATATAGTGTTTGAAGCTCTACCACCAGGACCTATGTATTATCCTGAAGACAGTGTTACTGATCAGCCAGAGAAATTCGTAATAGCCGAACTAATCCGAGAGAAGTTGCTTCAGCTGACGAGACAGGAAATACCGCACTCTGTAGCTGTGGTCGTAGAATCAATGGAAGAAGAAACTGCTATAGTCAAAATCGGAGCAGTAATATTGGTGGAACGTGATTCTCAAAAAGGGATAGTAATCGGCAGAGGAGGTAGCGTTCTCAAAGAAGTGGGCAGTCTGGCTCGCCAGGAGATAGAGAACCTTCTAGGTAGCAAAGTATTCCTCGAGATTTTTGTGAAGGTTAAGAAAGATTGGCGTAACCAGCAGAACCGTCTAAGAGAGTTGGGCTATAACCTAAAAGAGCTCCAGGAATGAAATTAGATAATATATAAAACTGTAATAATATGCTGAGAACGAAGGGAATGAAGTAAAGAAATGGAGCAAATGGATCTTGCAGCTAGAATAGATCATACCCTCCTTAAACCTGAGGCGACTGAAAGGGATATCGTGAAGCTTTGTCATGAAGCGGTAAAACATGGTTTTGCTTCAGTGTGTGTAAACCCTACATATCTTGGTACAGCAGCTCGCTTGTTACATGGAACAAATATTCTACCAACTACCGTCGTAGGATTTCCTCTTGGTGGGGCTATTACTGAGATTAAGCTTCAAGAAATCCTCGTCGCCAAGGCTCATGGAGCAAGAGAAGTGGATGTAGTGATGAATATAGGTCGGGCCAAATCGGCAGACTGGACTACTGTTAGACGAGATATTGAAGCCATGGTACAGACTGCTCAAGGATGTGGACTGAAAATCAAAGTTATTATAGAAGCCAGCTTATTAAATGAAAGGGAAAAACAAAAAGCGGCTGATATTATTCGAGAGTCAGGAGCCGATTATATCAAAACATCAACTGGTTTCTTTGGTGGGGCCACAGTAGAAGATATAAAGAAGCTCAAACAATGGAGCGGCCCTGAATTGAAAGTTAAAGCCTCAGGCGGGATAAAGACTAGAGAGTTTGTTTTGGAACTAATATCAGCGGGGGCAGATAGAATAGGGACGAGTTCAGGGGTCATGATTTTAGGGATTTAGGTATGTTAATGCAAGTGAGAGCTACACTGCAGCATACACTTTTCTGCAATAGGTAAACTAATGCAAGTGAGAGCTGCACCGTACCAATCACTTTTCGGCAATAACGCCCTCCTGGCGTTAACTGCCGCGCTCCGCATCCGTGCTCCGCTTGTCGTGAATGCTACGGTGCAGCTTAGATAGCATTTGTGGGTTGTGGGCTGTATGTGCTCGCTTTCGTGCAGGCTGCAGTGTAGCTTTAATAAAATTGTTGCACTAAACAATGCCGCTAAGTAATACATGAATATTACATAAATCTTGAATCATATATAAGCTTAGATATAGGTGGAGAAATTGGGGATGGTGAGAAATTGGCTGTCTATAATGCGGATGCAATAGTGATTCGCAGTAGAGAATACGGTGAGTCAGATAAGCTCCTTACCCTTTTTTCAAGGGAACGAGGAAAGCTGGAGGCTGTGGCTAAGGGTGTTCGTAAACCCAAAAGTACGCAAAGAGGAGGCACCCAGCTTTTTACTTATGCAGATTTTTTACTATATAAAGGAAAAAGCTTGGATACTGTTAGTCAGGTTCATCCTCGTGAGAGCTTCATTCACATTTGGAATGATTTTGATCGAACTATAGCAGCTTCAGGCATAGCAGAGCTTTTAGACATCTCTACCACGAGAGAGCAAACAGAATCGGAGCTATTTACCCTTACGTTAGGTTTTCTGTTTTTATTGAAATATGTAGATCCGTACATAGCCCAAGCAGCTTACGCTCTCAGATTGCTTAATATCCAAGGTTACCTTCCAGGGCTTAATAACTGTGTAGAATGTGGAACAGCTGTAGGGGGTACACAGACATTCTTAAGTGCTGAAGCCGGAGGTCTCCTTTGTTCAGGATGTAAGAATAATGAAGCTGGAAGGATGCTGAGTGGTGGAGGATTGGCTCTTATGCGTAGGTTGAAAACTGTGGAACTGGATAAACTAGATCGGTTTCGTTGGAATAAAAAAATGAGAATAGAGATATTGGATGGTCTTTGTTATTTTAGTGAAAATAAATTTGAAAGAAAACTGAAAGCTTGGAGATCAGGTAGTGAGATGATTATTTAATTTGGTGATATAAGCTATGAGTTTGACATGAGAACAAAGAAAATAATATAATGATTTGAGATAGATTACGTACAAAGATTGTTAAAAAGATTAATTATGTGCATTGATGGGAAAGAAGCTTGCAAGAATCCTTGAAGAGAGTCCGGTTGTGGTGGGAGCTGGGCAGGAATTCAACAAGTTGGGCAGCCCGGAGCGTATTTAGCCACAAAGAGGGTTCCCTTTCGGGGAGCCAAGCAGGGTGGAACCGCGGGAGTAAACTCTCGTCCCTGCAGCATTTAATGCTGTATGGATGGGGGTTTTTTTGACGCTTCTTTTGCTCAAAACAGAGCAAAGCAATAAGTAAACTATAAATATTGATACGGGAGGATAGCCCATGAAATTTCAAGACATGATTATTACCCTCAATCAATTTTGGGGAGAACAGGGGTGTATTATCGCCCAGCCTTATGACATGGAAAAAGGGGCAGGCACCATGAATCCAGCGACCTTTCTAAGGGCGTTAGGACCTGAACCATGGAATGTGGCTTATGTAGAGCCTTCAAGACGTCCTACAGACGGGAGATACGGGGAGAACCCTAACCGACTTCAGCATTATTTTCAGTTCCAGGTCATTATGAAACCTTCTCCTGATAATATTCAGGAACTCTATCTAGAAAGCTTGGAACGTTTAGGGATTAACCCAGCTGAACATGATATTCGCTTTGTTGAGGACAATTGGGAATCGCCAACTTTAGGAGCCTGGGGTCTAGGGTGGGAAGTATGGCTCGATGGTATGGAGGTTACGCAGTTCACTTATTTCCAACAGTGCGGCGGGATAGATTGTAAACCGGTGAGTGCCGAGATAACTTATGGTATCGAAAGGCTTGCAACTTTTATACAGCGTAAAGACAGCGTTTATGACATCGAGTGGGTAGGAGACATCACATATGGAGATATTTATCTACAGAATGAAAAGGATTTTTCTAAATATAACTTCGAGGTAGCTGATGTGGACGCTCTCAGGTTATGGTTCGATATGTACGAAAAGGAAGCTCAAAGAACTATGGAACATGGCTTGGTGGTACCAGCCTACGATTACGTCCTCAAATGTTCCCACACCTTTAATTTGCTGGAAGCAAGGGGAGCAATCAGTGTGACCGAAAGGACTGGATATATCGGCAGGGTGAGAAACCTTGCCCGTAGCTGTGCTCAGGCCTTTGTCACACAAAGGGAAGAATTAGGATTCCCACTCCTTAAAGAGAAAGGAGAAACGAAATGAGTAGAAATTTTTTACTGGAGATTGGAATAGAAGAATTACCAGCTAAGTTTGCCCCTGGAGCGGTTTCTCAAATAGAAAATAATGCTCAAAAAAAACTGAGTGAATTACGTTTGCTTCATAAGAGTGTAAAAGCCTATATCACACCTCGGCGTCTGACACTTTATGTCGAAGACCTAGCTGAGAAACAGGAAGATATTAGCGAGGAAGCTAAGGGTCCTGCTCAGAAAGCTGCCTATGATGCCGAAGGCAATCCTACCAAAGCAGCTCAGGGGTTCGCCAGAGGCCAAGGAGTGGATATTCAGGAGCTCTTTATAAAAGAACTTAATGGTGTACCTTATGTCTATGCTATCAAGTCTTTAAAGGGAGAAGAAACAGAGACACTACTACCACAGTTTTGTCTGGATATAATCCAAGGTCTTAGTTTCCCCAAACCGATGCGTTGGGGAGATCAGGATATCCGCTTTGCTAGACCCATACGTTGGTTGGTCTCTCTATACGGAGATAAAGTAGTACCTTTTAGCTACGCTGGGTTGCAAGCAGGCAGAACTTCCCGCGGCCATCGTACTCTTGGTGGATATATTCGTCTAGTTAACCCGGAAGAATACCTAGAAGCATTAGAGACAGCTTTTGTCATCGCGGATCAGGAAAAGAGAAAAGAGATTATAAGGAAACAAGTTAATAACCTAGCAACCAGTATTGCTGGGCAAGTAGATGAAGACGATGAACTGTTAACAGAGGTAAGCCATCTGGTAGAATACCCTACAGGCCTAATGGGTGAAGTAGGCGTGGAGTATATGATTTTGCCCGAAGAAGTTATCACGACTCCAATGAAGGAACATCAAAGATATTTTCCTGTACGTTCCACTGACGGAAAACTGCTTCCTTATTTCATAACTGTACGTAATGGGGATAAGACTTCCTTAGATACGGTGAAAGAAGGAAATAAGAGAGTTCTTAAAGCTCGTTTGGAAGATGCAGCCTTCTACTACCGTGAGGATCTGAAAAAGCCGCTGTCCAGCCTGGTTCCTCAATTAGATCGCGTGGTTTATCATGAAAAACTGGGGTCAGTAGGACAAAGGGTTGGTCGTTTAAGGAAATTAGCTGGCGTAATAGCCAATACCATGGCTATGGCAGATAGAGAAAAACAATTAGTTGATCGCACTGCTTTGCTGGCCAAAGCTGATCTTGTAACCAATATGGTCTATGATTTCCCGGAATTACAAGGGATAATGGGTGCATACTACGCTCGCGGCAACGGTGAAGAAAAAGAAGTCTATACAGCTATCAGGGAGCATTACCAACCGCGTTATACCGGGGATACACTCCCTTCTACCGATATCGGCAAAGTTGTGAGTATGGCTGATAAGATGGATGCTATAGTAGGTTCTTTCGGGATAGGTATCCATCCTACCGGTTCTCAAGATCCGTATGCCTTAAGAAGGCAGGCCTTAGGTATAGTCGGGATGATTCTAGAGGATGAACGAAATATTTCCGTGAAGTATCTGCTTCAAGAGTCATATATAGTCTTTATCCAACAAGGTATAACTATGGAGCCTCTGGACGAAGTGATGCCAATCCTAGAAGATTTTTTCAACCAGAGATTGCGCTTTATCCTTCAGGAGAAAGGTCTCAGATATGATACGATTGATGCAGTACTAGCCCAGGGTGGGCAACATCCATATAGTACTCTAAAAAAAGCGCAAGTGCTTGCCACTAAAAGAGAGGAAGAATCATTTACTGCCTACCTCAATGCTTATATCCGCTGCGTTAACCTCAGTAAGAAAGCGGTTAGTACTGAGTGGAGGGAATATAGCTTAACAGATGTAACGGAAATCGTACTTGCGAAAAATCTAAAGTCCTTACTCCCCAGAATCCAAGAAGCCATAGACCAGCTAGACTATGAAGAAGCTTATTCACTGGCGGCGCAGCTGGTACCATTGATTGAACAGCTCTTCGATGCGGTGATGATTATGGCTGAAGATGAGAAACTGAGAAATGCTCGTTTAGGGCTATTGCAGGAATGTGCAAAAGCTTTGAACTGTCTGGGAGAACTGACCTTACTGGCGTAGCAGACAGGGGGACCCCTGTCTGCTAAAGATTGATTTTATATTGACAGTTGGATTTTTGTTCATTTATGAATCTAATAAAGGGGGTGGGTATACGTGTCTAAAAACAAGCTATTATTTTTATCACTAGCGGTTATTTTAATTATGAATATCGTTTTACTTTCTAAAATAGGGGACTTAAATAACCGTATTCAAAATCTCAGCAATAATTATAATAATCTCCAATCAAGTATTAATTCAGTGACAAGTAATGTTAATCAAAGTCTAGATCGTTTTACTAGGGAACAAAGCTGGATTACACCGATTCAAATAAACAATGAAAAATCTAAAGTGGATGATGACCAAGGACTGGTGGTGTTTAATTGGCAGATTAAAGACTACCAAGAGGGTTCGGAAGTTACCTTCCATTACCGAGAGTCAGACTCCGAAGAGTTTAAAACCATTACTGCCGAAAGCGTAAATACCGGCCTTTTTGAAGTGAGCCTACCCATGGAGATTAAAGCGGAGCCTTCCTGGGAACTTAATATTTCTTGGAGCGGGGAAAGAGGGGCTGAGCAAGTAACTGAAAAAATTGCTAGAGAAAAAAAACAAGTGGCTCAAACTTTAAGGTGCTATGTCAGCATGGAGAATGATGGTACCATCAAAAGCAGTGAGATTTCTTATCAAAACTTTGATTATTTGACCTATATGAAATATGAACCTATTAGGGGTCATGTTAGTATTAACGATAATCACTACAATATATCATTATTCGAAGAAAATAACGGTAATAATGGATATGAATCACTACTTATAGAGTTTTATAATGGCGATAATCTTGTAACCAGAGAACCGTTGGAAGTGCAAGAGGATCAAAATGGTATGCGGCTTTATGACTTGTCATATAATTCAGGTTCGGAGAATATTTCTCATGTGATAATTGAAGTGAAATATAAGAATGGAGATACTTTTCAAAAGGAGATATTCTAAATATAAGGCAAAGAGCACAAAACAAACATCCATTAATCCGCCTAGTGCACGAACCACAAGATATTTTTTCTTGTGGTTCACTTTTTTGTGTTTTTCGGCTGTACTTTTTAGATGGAATGTGTATATAATAAGTTAATGTGACATATTATATAAAAGATTTTTGCTCAATGATATATACTAATGTCCCATTTTTGATTAATTATATAGCAACTGAGGTGATAACTATGCGTTTGTCTGAGCGCCAAGAGAAGATAGTAGAACTCGTTAAAGGATGCAGTCCAATGACAGGAGAACAGATCGCAAGTGAGCTTAGTTTGGCTCGAGCCACCCTAAGGCCTGATCTAACCATACTTACTATGACAGGAGTTCTAGAAGCACGTCCTCGTGTCGGTTATTTTTTTAAAGACGAAAAAGCACGGTCTCCGATAGCTGAAAGATTACGCCAACTGAGAGTATGTGACTTTAAATCTATGGCTGCTGCAGTTAAAGAGGAAACCATGATTTATGACGCTGTGGTCTCTTTATTCACCCATAACGTGGGTAGTTTGATTGTGGTTGGAGAAGATAGAGAACTGAAAGGTATGGTTTCTCGTAAAGACATCCTTAAGGCTTCTTTAGGCAAAACTGATCTCCAGCAGGTTCCTATCGGAGTAATAATGACGCGAATGCCCAATATAATAATGGCTTCTTCTGATGAGTCAGTGCTAGAGGCAGCTAAGAAGCTAGTTCAGCATCAGGTGGATACCCTGCCTGTAGTAGATTATTACATAAATGAAGAAGGAAATGAAAAATTTGAGGTGGTAGGCAGGTTTACCAAAACTAACGTCACGAATCTTCTTGTGGAGCTGGGATGTTAAAGGCGGATATATTGGTTTACAACGGATATAACAACTACGAGAAAGTGGGGGATATAAGGTGACAGAAAAGATTCCAGTAATTTACGTTATTTCTGATGCACTAGGAGAGACGGCTGAATTCGTCAGTAGAGCAGCAGCTGCACAATTCAATGGCATCAAAACCAAACTACGCCGTGTACCTTATGTACAAGATGAGACGCATATAGATGACATTCTGGAGGAAGCGTTAGAGGAAGAAGCAATTCTGGTTTATACTTTGGTGCTGACCCATCTCAGACAATATATAGAACGACGGGCTAAAGAGAAAAACTTGATAACTATAGATATCTTAAGTCCACTGATTGTTGCTCTTTCTGAGAAGACAGGATTACAGCCTGTAAACACGCCCAATATTACTCATCGTCTAGACGAGCAATATTTCCGTAAGGTGGAAGCGGTAGAGTTCGCGGTTAAGTATGATGACGGCAAGGACCCCCGAGGAGCACTTTATGCCGATGTAGTATTAGTAGGGGTATCGAGAACGTCTAAGACCCCTCTCAGCATGTACTTGGCTCATAAGGGGCTAAAGACAGCCAATATACCGCTTGTACCTGAGGTGACACCACCGAGAGAGCTTTTTGTGATTGAACCACGAAAAATTTTCGGCTTGGTATTAAGTCCCGAAAAGCTGAATCAAATACGTAGCGAAAGACTAAAATCATTGGGGCTTGGAGCATCTGCTGATTATGCCAAGCTTAACAGAATAATAGAAGAGCTTAGCTATGCAGAGCGAATTATGAAGAAGCTAGGGTGCATGGTCATCGACACGACAACACGAGCAGTAGAGGAAACTGCTAGTATTATCCTCCAAAAACATTATAAGGGGAGTAGTAAAGAAGATGAGTAAAAAATATGTCTATCTGTTCCGTGAGGGAAGTTCGGCTATGCGTGATCTTCTAGGAGGTAAAGGAGCTAACTTAGCTGAGATGACAAATATTGGGCTAAATGTTCCCCCAGGATTCACAGTTACGACGGAGGCTTGTCGAGAATACTACGATAAAGCTGAACAATTTCCTGAAGGACTTTGGGATCAGATAGTTCCCGCTATCAGAGAGATTGAGCAAGCTAGTGGAAAGATATTCGGAGACCCTGATAGTACCCTTTTAGTATCAGTACGTTCAGGTGCTAAAGTATCTATGCCAGGAATGATGGACACGATTCTTAATCTTGGTTTAAATGATAGTACTACCGATGGATTGAGCAGAGCTACGAATAACGAAAGATTTGCCTATGATTGTTATCGACGTTTCATCCAAATGTTTGGTGAGGTTGTCTTAGGTATTGAGAGTTATAAGTTCGCTGCTATCTTAGAGAATATTAAAGAAGAACAAGATGTGAGCTTTGATTCCGAGCTTTCACCGGAGAGCCTACACGGACTTGTGAATAAATTCAAAAACCTCGTCCGTCAAGAGACGGGTTCCGCCTTCCCAGAAGATCCCTATCAACAGCTTCAACAAGCAATAATTGCTGTATTCAAATCTTGGAACACCCAACGAGCAAAAATATATAGAAAATTTAGTAACATAGCGGATGATATCGGAACGGCAGTTAACATTCAAGCAATGGTTTTCGGTAATATGGGTCAGGACTCGGGCACAGGAGTAGCCTTTACGCGTGACCCTTCAACTGGAGAGAGATATTTATATGGAGAATTCCTTATGAACGCTCAAGGTGAAGATGTAGTAGCCGGAATTCGTACTCCTAACCCAATCGTGCAGCTTAAAGGGGAGAACTCGGAACTTTATAACCAGTTTTCCGAGATCGCAGCAAGCTTGGAGACCCACTATAAAAATATGCAGGACATAGAATTCACGATTGAACGAGGTAGACTTTATATCCTCCAGACTCGTAACGGTAAATCCACCGCTTCGGCCTCTATCAGAATAGCGGTAGAACTATGTCAGGAAGGTCTAATAACCAAGGAAGAAGCAGTAAAGAGGATCGACCCCCACCAACTAGGTAAACTTCTACATCGTAGAATTGATGATGATGTGGACTTTGACGTTCTTGCTAATGGGCTTCCAGCTTCACCTGGGGCAGGTTCGGGTAAGATTATCCTTGATTCGGATCTTGCTGAAAAGCTTGGAACGGCAGGGGAAAAAGTAATCCTAGTTCGAACAGAGACCACACCAGATGATATCCACGGAGTTTTAGTAGCCCAGGGAATCTTAACCAGCAGGGGAGGCATGACCAGTCACGCCGCTGTTGTAGCTAGACACATGGGGAAACCTGCGATCTGTGGTTGTGAAGCCTTAAGAATCAACTATGGGACGAAGAAAGTCTATATTGATGGAGAAGAATTTTCTGAAGGGTCAGAGATTACTATCGATGGAGGGACTGGCAGGGTAATCCGGGGCATCGTTCCCATGAAAGATCCTGATCTAAGTCCGGAATTCCAGACTATTCTCGAATGGGCTGATGAAATCAGAACACTTAAAGTAATGGCTAACGCCGATAATTCTCTGGATTCTACTAAAGCAAGAGAATTCGGAGCTGAAGGAATAGGTCTCTGCCGAACAGAGCACATGTTCATGGAGCCAACACGACTAACAATCGTCCAAAAAATGATCTTAGCTCAGACACTTGAGGAAAGGGAAGACGCCTTAGCAGCTCTTCTTCCTATGCAGGAAGAAGACTTTTATGGAATACTCAAAGCCATGAACACCCTTCCGGTAACCATAAGGCTACTTGACCCCCCCTTACATGAATTCTTACCCAATATGGAAGAATTATTAGAAGATATTCTTACAATTAAGTTAACTCAAGATGTAGAAGATAGAAAAATACAGGAAGAGCTGTACCATAAGGAAAATCTCTTAAGAAAAGTCAGAGCACTGCAAGAAGTTAATCCTATGCTTGGCCATCGCGGTTGTCGCTTGGGTATTACTTATCCGGAGATTTATGCTATGCAGACACGGGCCATTTATCTTGCTGCTGCCAAGCTAATCAAGGAAGGGTACGAAGTCTATCCTCAGGTAAAAATTCCACTTGTTGTTCATTTTAGAGAACTGGAAATTCTCCGCCAACAAACCGAGGAGATAGCAAGAGACGTGATGGAAGTCCAGGAGGTAACCATACCGATTATCATCGGGACAATGATTGAGATGCCGAGAGCAGCTTTGACTGCCGATGAGATAGCCCCGTTCGCTGATTTCTTCTCCTTTGGTACTAATGATTTAACCCAGGCTGTCTTTGGATTCTCCCGTGATGATGCTGAAGGAAAATTCCTACCACACTATCTGAATAGTAATATTTTAGCTGAAAACCCTTTCGCAGTCCTGGATAGAACAGGGGTCGGGAAAATTATGCAATACTGTGTAGAACTTGCCAGAAAAACAAATCCGGACTTAAAAGTAGGGATCTGTGGAGAACATGGAGGAGATCCTTCATCGATAGATTTTTGTCAGGAAATCAACCTGAATTATATTTCCTGTTCACCTTTCCGTGTCCCCATTGCTCGCTTAGGAGCGGCTCAAAGTGCTATAAAAGCTAGAGATAAGGAATAACAACAACCAATTAGTGGTAAAATATTAAATAGGAGAGATATATGAGCATTTACAGGGTTTTGTAAATGCTTTTTTTCATGGTATAATTTATGGCTTTCAAAAAAGGAAAAAGGAGTTCGGTGTGGAATATTTACATATACAAGTCATTCTTTGGAAGACATTAAGACTTTAAGACATTATAAAGGAGAACACCATGTCTCAGCTGATTAGGGAAAGAACGGAAAAAGAAGAATTTGTTAGGCTTTCCCCTTGGGCAGCCAAAAGTGCCGATGCTCGACGTGCGAAGGAAGAAAATGAATGCGCTGTCAGGACTAAATTCCAAAGGGATAGGGACAGGATTCTCCATAGCAAGCCATTTCGTCGTCTGATGCATAAGACCCAAGTGTATATCGCTCCGACAGGCGACCATTTTAGAACAAGGATGACGCATAGTTTGGAAGTCGCTCAAATTTGTCGGACTGTGGGTAGAGGTCTTAGGCTCAATGAAGATTTAATAGAAGCCATCGCTTTAGGTCATGATGTGGGACATACACCTTTTGGACATGTAGGGGAAGAAGCCCTGTCCGGAATCATTGGACATTTTGAACATAATGAACAATCTGTGAGGATTTTGTCATTACTTACCAATGATGGACGAGGGATGAACCTCACAGACCAAGTTCTAGATGGAATTCTTCATCATACGGGCTGTGGGATACCTTTAACATTAGAAGGACAAATTGTAAAGACAGGTGATCGAATAGCATACCTTTGTCATGATTATGATGATGCACTCAGGGCAGGTATCCTAAAAGTTCAGGATATTCCCCATAAGGCCAGGGAGGTCATAGGATCAAATACGAGTGAGATGATTACAACCATGGTCACTGACATGATTCAAGCCTCAGAAGGCAAAGATAAAATTTGTCAATCGGATAATGTTGCCTCCGGTATGAAGGAATTTAGAGAATTCATGTTTGAAAAGGTATATTTCAGCAAGTCATTGGAAGAAGAACGTAGAAAAGGAAGGCATATCGTAGAAATACTCTTCCAGTACTACTTGCAACATCCAGAGGCTATTCCCGCTGGATACCATGATTGGACGAAGGGCGACCTCCAAAAAGCGGTTACAGACTATATCTCGGGCCTTACAGATAATTATGCAATACGAACATTCAAACACTTTTTTATCCCAAAAGAGTAAGCATAAGATCAGATATTTGATGTTTAACAAATTTACGTTAATTAAAAGAAGGAAATTTGAAAAATATATCGAAAAAGATAAAGACTTGTCATAATAAGATTTAACTAAAAGCTAAAAGCATTTCTATATGTAACATTTTTACAATATGTCAAGTTAATACCAAAAGGTAGATATATAAAGGGTGCTAATTATTGGATAATAGGATTCCCGAACATTTGATTGAAGAAGTACGCCAGCGGGCAGATATTGTTGAAATAATATCAGAGCATGTAGTATTAAAACGTACGGGCAAAAATTATCAAGGACTTTGTCCGTTTCATTCTGAAAAGACACCTAGCTTTAATGTTAATCCGGATCGCCAAATGTTTTACTGCTTTGGTTGCCATGCTGGAGGTAATGTGTTCTCTTTTCTTATGAATAAAGAGAACCTAACTTTTATAGATTCTTTAAAGTTTCTAGCTCAGAGAGTAGGAGTTGATCTCCCCGAGAAGGAGAGTTCTCCTGAGCAAAAGCAGAAAGAAGCTAAACAAAAACGTGGACAGCAAATCCATGAGTGGTCTGCAGAATTTTTTCGCGATGTCCTCCTTAATCGACAGGAAGGACGGAGGGGACTAGATTATCTAACGGGTAGAGGGATTGACCTCGAGACCATCAAAAAGTTTAGTCTAGGGTATGCCCCAGATAGATGGGATAGTTTGCTGAATGATATGACCAAGAAGGGTGTAACTCCTGAGGAGTTGGTAGAGTTTGGGCTTATTGTTCAGAAAAACCATGATAATGATGATAGGATAAGCTTCTACGACAGATTTCGGAACAGGGTTATCTTTGCTATTCTTGATATTAGAGGAGCGCCTATTGCTTTTGGTGGCAGAGTTCTGGATGAATCCTTGCCGAAATATCTAAACTCTCCCGAAACTCCATTTTTTCATAAAGGTCAAAATCTTTATGGTTTGCATATAGCATATCGGGGTATTAGAGAAGCAGGATACTCTTTGCTTCTTGAAGGTTATATGGACGTCATAGCTGTTCACAAAGCAGGCTTTAGTAATGCAGTAGGTTCTCTCGGGACGGCTCTAACCAAGGATCAGGCAAAATTATTAAAAAGATATGCCCCTAAAGTAATTATCGGCTATGACTCTGATGAAGCCGGTATACAAGCGGCTTTACGGGCTGGAGAAATTCTCTTGGAGCAGGGCTTACAGGTAGAGGTATTAGTCCTAGAGGATGCCAAAGATCCTGATGAATTTCTGAAGAAACACCCGAAAGATGAATTCAAAGTAAGGCTGGATAATGCTAGCACCTTCATAGAATATCAATACCAAATCATGGCCAAAGAGAACCCACCACGTACTATACCTGACAAAGCTGAGCTGATTAGACAGTTGGCACCTAATATCCTAAGAACCGGCAGTGCCGTGGAAAGAGAAGGGTATGAAAGATTTTTAAGTCTCGAACTTGGGCTTACTTTAGAAGCTGTCCAACATGAAATTGGGAGTTTAGATAAGAAAAGCAGAGGAAACAGAGGAAAAAAAGAAAATTTTTCAAATAAACAGGATATTTATGTAAAAAATAGAAATACTATAGAAGGGATTAATCTTGACTTTCCCTCAGAATCGTTTGTCCCTTTAGGAGTATTTAGAGCAGAACAGACAATACTAAACATTATTTTGGAGAATCCCCATCTGAAAGATATCGTATCAAAGAGTTTGCCCCAAGACTTTTGGCGTCTTCAGGAACATAAATACATCTTTGATAATTATCCGGAGAAAAGCTTAAGTTATATTGATGGTGAAGATTCTTGGTACGAACAGATTCAAAAACGTCTAGCTGAAATATATGCACTTAACATTGAAATAAGCAAGGCTGAGATACTTCTTAGGGATTGTATACAAACAGTTCACACAACAAGGAATAAAGAGACTGTTGAAGAACTACAGGCTAAAATGATAAGATTAGAAAATTTGGGAGATATGGCCGGAGCATTGGCTGTGCTTCAAGAGATAGGAGAGCGGTTGAAACGTGGCGAAAAATAAGATGAGAGGCCTTGTTGTGAATGACCCACTGGAAGGGGGAATCTCAATGATGGTCGAGGAACAAAAAAAAGAAAATGTCTCCAATCTTATAGAATTAGGTAAGACCAAAGGGAACCTAACCTATGATGAGATTGCTAATGCTTTACAGAAGATGGATCTCTCAGAAGAGCAGATTGAGGAAGTCTATGACCAGATTAGTGTTGTGGGGATAGAGGTAGTCGATGAGAACACTGATATTGTAATAGATAAAGAAACTAAGGAACTTGCTGACGAGATAGCGAATGAGACAGATATTGACCTTTCTATTCCTGAAGGTGTAGGTATAGATGATCCTGTCAGGATGTATCTGAAAGAGATAGGCAGAGTACATCTTCTAACAGCGGAAGAAGAGATTGATTTGGCTCTAAAGATGGAAGCTGGGGATGAAATGGCCAAGCGCCGCCTGGCTGAAGCAAATCTTCGCTTAGTGGTTAGTATTGCTAAACGTTACGTTGGCCGTGGTATGCTTTTCCTCGACCTTATTCAAGAAGGTAATCTTGGACTTATTAAAGCTGTCGAGAAGTTTGATTATCGTAAGGGATTCAAGTTTAGTACGTACGCTACCTGGTGGATTAGGCAAGCAATTACGCGTGCTATTGCTGACCAAGCTAGGACAATCCGAATTCCTGTCCATATGGTAGAAACTATTAATAAACTCATCCGTGTCAACAGACAACTATTACAGGAACTGGGAAGAGATCCACTGCCTGAAGAGACAGCCAAGGTAATGGAAATCCCTGAAGAGAGAGTACGCGAGATTTTGAAGATTGCACAGGAACCTGTTTCCTTAGAGACCCCCATAGGTGAAGAGGAAGATTCTCATCTTGGAGACTTTATCCCTGATGAAGATGCCCCCGCACCGTCAGAGGCTGCTTCCTTCATTCTGCTTAAGGAACAATTGGAAGAGGTCTTAGAGACTCTCACTCCAAGAGAAGAGAAGGTTCTCAGACTGCGTTTTGGCCTAGATGACGGCAGAACGAGAACGCTAGAAGAAGTGGGTCAGGAATTCGGTGTGACCAGAGAAAGAATAAGACAAATAGAAGCCAAAGCTTTACGTAAGCTTCGCCACCCAAGTCGTAGCAAAAAACTCAAAGATTATCTGGATTAAGAATTACAATAGTAAATTGGAAACATTTTTAGGTTGAATATGTTTATCTAAAAGATTATAATATGAAAGCTGTTTACCAGAGGTAACATTTTAAGAATTAACAGCATATGTAAAAAGTAGCTAAACTAGCCTAAAAAAATACCTTAAATTAATACTTGACCCTAGTGTCCTAATTCAGTATAATAAACGTCGCAGGCTTATTCCTCGATAGCTCAATGGTGGAGCAACCGGCTGTTAACCGGTAGGTTGCTGGTTCGAGTCCAGCTCGGGGAGCCATTTAATTTGGGCCTATAGCTCAGCGGTAGAGCGGCCGGCTCATAACCGGTTGGTCCCTGGTTCGATCCCAGGTGGGCCCACCAAATTAAAAGTTCGATGTTCGTGATTCGAAGTTCGACCAAGAACTAGAAACGAATATTGAGTAATAGAAACGAGACATGAACTCTGGCGGTAAGCCAGGGTTTTGTTGTATATATTTAGACGGCCATAGAAAAAGATATAATTATAACATTAAAAGGGAAATGATGATTATGGTCAATGATATAATAAAAGATAATATTAAACTTGGATCTCGACTGCATACCATAGCTTCCTTTGTGCCACTAGGTTCTAAGCTGGCGGATATAGGAACGGATCACGCTTATCTGCTTGTCTACCTTATTCAGACGGGTACAATAAAGTCCGCTATAGGTGTAGATATCCATAAAGGTCCATATGAATCCGCTTTAGAAACTGTAAAGATGTATGGAGTAGCGCAAAGAGTAGACGTCCGTCAGGGTAACGGATTGATACCTTTAAGATCGGGGGAGATAGATACCCTAGTAATTGCCGGTATGGGTGGCACGACTATTCTAGAAATCCTCCAAAGCAATCCTCAGGTACTAGCCGAAGCATCTAAGGCTATTCTACAACCTCAGGGTGCTGAAGCACGAGTCAGAAAGGAACTAACTGTCCAGGGATGGAGAATTAAGGATGAGTGCCTAATTGAAGAAGACAACAGGGTATACTCGGTAATTATATTCACTAGATCTGAAGGTTTGGATTACGAAGAAATAGAGAATAGGATTAGAAACATAGGAGATCACTTTAGAAAATATATACTTCAACAAAAGCTTAAAATAGATACTGATCTGATGAATGAAAAGCTTGATCATTTCATTAAGAAATATGTTTGGATTCTTGGCCCCATAAACTTAGAAAACAAAGATGCGCATTTACAAAGTATTATCAGAGAGAATATGATAAATCTGGATAACATCGTCCAAGGAATGGCAAAGACATCAAGAGAAGAAACCAAAGAAAAAGCCAAATTAGTTGAACAGGAAAGAAAACTATTGGAGGTAATGCAAAGATGGCTGTTTCAGTAGGCCAGGTTGAACAACTGATAGAAAAGATTGCTCCTCGCTCATGGGCGGAAGAATGGGATAATCCGGGACTATTGGTGGGAAGTAGTGCGCAAAGGGTAGAAAAAATACTTCTTGCTTTAGATGGAACCATGGAAGTTGTGGATGAAGCAGTAAAGGAAAAAGCGAACCTGATTATAACTCACCATCCTTTGATGTTTAAACCGTTGAGAAACCTCCGGATGGATAATCCAAGTGCCATGTTAGCGCTAGCACTTTTTGGCCATGGTATCTCCTTATATGCGGCTCATACCAATATGGATAAATCAATACTTTCCTCAAGTAAAACTTTTGCCAAGATACTAGGGTTGGAGAAATCTGAATACCTTGATAGCACTGCAGAGAAGCTGATTAAGATCGTTACCTTCGTTCCCCAGGACGATGTGGAAGCTGTTCGTACAGCTTTGGTAGCTGAGGGAGTTGGTGCAGGTATTACTGATGGAGAGCATAGTGAAAGCTATGTAGAGTGTTTTTACCAGACCAATGGCGAAGGTATGTTCAGACCGATTAAGGGTGCTGAACCGGTTATTGGAGGTATTGACGAGCTCACTAGAGTAGCGGAAATACGTCTGGAGAGTATCGTAGAAGAAAGATCCTTAGCTAGAGCTGTAAGAGCATTACATAGAGCACATCCTTATGAGGAGCCAGCTTACGACCTTATTCCTTTGATGAACACGGGTAAACGTCGCGGATACGGTGTAATCGGATATCTCCCTCAGCCTATGACTTTGGGAGAATTATGGGAGCAGTTTCTTTATAGCCTCAAGAAGAATTCAATTAACATTTTTCCCCAAGATTATGATTTATCTTCTGTCAGACTTGCCGGAGATTTTAATAGAAAAATTAAGAAAATTGCCATTGCCAATGGCAGTGGTAATAGTTTTGTGCAGAAAGCTGTCTCTAAAGGTGCGGATTTGTTCATAACAGGGGATATAGACTATCATGGCGTGCTGGATTCGCTCGAAGCAGGGATGGCTGTTGGTGAACTGGGGCATTTCCTTAGCGAAATTCCCATGATAGAATCGCTCTATGAATATCTTCGTAACGAGAAGACAATGAATGACGTAGAAATAGTTATTAGCTCAGCCAATAAAGTACCTTGGCTGAGACGTGGATAACTTTATTAACATGTCAAATCGTTATTATTTTTGATTATAGCAGATAAATAACCCGTGGATAACTCAACTTATCCACACGTTGTGCACATTTTGTGTATAACTATAATTAAAATAAATACAACAAAGGAGTGTATTATA
>JAGXFZ010000072.1 GCA_024637055.1 Gracilibacter sp.
AAGCCACATCGCGCCCAGAATAAGGTTACGTAAAATTCTGCCACCTGCGGGGACTTCTGCTCCATATGCTTGATCCAAGGTAAGAGCGGATGCCCAGCCATGCGACCCAGCACAGACACCACAGGCGCGTTCTGTGACATAGGTGGCGTCTCTAGGGTCTCTACCTATGAGCAAGGGTTCAAGTCCTCTATACATGGTGCCAACAGCTCTAGCGTCAGTTACAACACCATTCTCGATTTCAAGTTCTATCTTCAAGTGACCTTCAATTCTTGTTACGGGGTCGATCATAATTTTTTTAACAGCCATTACTTATCCTCCCCCTCCTCTTTTGTATTTTTACCCACTCGCCCTTTTGCAACAGAAGCTACAAAGTGAGCACCAACTCCTGCGACAGCGGCTACACCAACTACCTTACCAGCAGTCTCAGCATTTATCTGTCCAATTCCTGGAAGTTGGAAGTTTTCCTGTTTAGCATAAAGGGGACTAAACTGGCTGAAGAACCCAGCTTCAGAGCAACCCGAACACGGTGAGCCCGCATTGATGCAGAAATTCGCATTATCATTCCACCAAGCTTGGGCACAGTCGGTATATGTTTTAGGCCCTTTACATCCCTTTAGCAACAAACAATATTCTTTCTGTGCAGGTTCATTCCAGTCTTCAAGGAATTCTCCTGCTTCAAATCTTCCCCTACGAGGGCAGTTATCATGAAGAAGACTACCATAGAAAACTTTGGGTCTTGCCTGGAGATCAAGGGGCGGTGCCTCTTGATATGTTAAATAGTAAACAATGGTCCCCAGTAGGGTTGCAGGTTTAACAGGGCAACATGGAAGATTAATCACCAGTGTAGTAATTCCATTGTTATTAAGTAGTTCTCGGACTCCTATCGCGCCAACATCACAGGCACCTGGGATTCCCGCACCATCGGTAGCACAACTTCCAACAGCAAGCACCAATTGTGCTTTCTGGGCTGCTTCCAAGACTGTCTCCCGAAAAGGTCTCCCGGCCACCATGCAATACCTGTCTTCTTTGCTAGGGATAGAACCTTCTACAACAAGAACAAAGTTCTCCTTGAGGGTATCATGATAAGCTTCTTCCGCTACATATCCAGACCCAGCCATTATGGTTTCATGGTAACGGATAGAAAGCATATCTAATACTACTTCTGCGATGGAAGGATTCAGGGTTGCAAGTAGAGATTCTGTACATCCGGCACAGTCCATTCCTTCGAGCCAGATTACTGGCGGTTTGGCCATGGCCTCTTCTACGGCACTGACGGTTTTAGGAAATACTGCAGCTGGAAGCCCCAATGCTGTACTTGTTACAGCCATGAGCTTCATAAAATCACGCCTAGATACTCCTTTGGTGAATAAATGAGATTTCCCCATAATATACCTCCTCTTTAATGATGTTGATTAAATGCAAGGCAAAGCTAATAAAAAGTAAAATTTTGTCGTATTTAATTATCATCCGAAATAAACTATAAAATATATCAGTAATACTCCTGATTTTTCAGTAGGGTTTTCCCCCGCTTGGTTTCTATGTGACTTTTTAGTGGTTTTTTTCACATTTTGGAAGTCTTATCCTGCAAGGAAAACAAAATTGCAAATATAGATATACGCAGGGGAATTCCCCTACGTATATCTGACAAATGTCCTATTTTCTTGTGATATGTTTTTTAAATATGAAGTATAGTCATTGTTGAGCTAAGTACTTAATCTATTCGCTGGATGTATATCTATTGATATGTTTATGCCAATAATCCGCGGATTAGATAGTATATAACAACCAAGTTTAAGACCATCAGCAGAGGAATACCTAGAACAAACAGCGTATGCTGGGTTTTATGCCTGAAAAGCCTCATGCCAATATATATCCCTACCGCTCCGCCAAGTAAGCCTAAGACCAGGAAGCGACTCTCAGGGATGCGCCATCCATTCCGTTTGGCCTTAAGCTTATCATATCCAAACATTAAGAGACTAAGGATATTGATAATAACAAGATAAATTGCTAACAAGGAATAAAAATCAACCATTCTTTACTCTTTCCCGTAGTCATATACGAACTTCAAAATATGTTGACGCAGAGGCCTTAAACTCATAGCGCCTGTGATATGGCCTTTATCGATGATAGTTACATTCTCATTTTTATAGAACTTCTTCTGTCTATCCATGTCTATGAACTGATCATGTCTGGCAAGTAAGGGATAAACGTTGCTATTATCCACTATAGAGAAATCCTCTTCAAAATTTAGTACTTCCCTTATCTTCTTTTTATTGTTAAGGGCCATTGGAGACATAAGCTTGGAATAAGCGGTGTTCAAAAATGCGTCATCGATAGAGGTTCCTGCTAAACACGGCTTATAATAATCAGCGCTGTTAAAATAGGTGTGATGGATATTGGAGATGAATCCTCCCATATCTGAACCGGCAACAGTCACGGATTTGCTGCCAATTCCCTTAACCATTGTAACGAGATGCTCTATTAACTCCGTTGATGTGGCCAAGAGAGCAGTATAGTTGTCCAAATTTCTGATACCACTCTTGAAATCCCTTGATTTTTCATAATATGGTGATCTCACCACTATAAAGTTGACTGGAATTCTAACCATCTGGGTAGGAAATATTCTTTGAAAACTATGGTCATAAGCTTCCTCTAAAGCCCCGTGATGATAAATGATAGTAGGATAGTTATCCGCTTTCCATTGAGCTATACGAAAAGCAGGGATTACCTCCCCTACTAAGGTTTTCGCTCTTATTTCTGAAAACCTTTTGTCATTATCTTTAGGAAAGTCTATGACGGTGTTAGATAAGTGTTCTTTAAGATTACTACTTTCTACTCCTTCCCTAAAGTACAGTGATTTCTTCATGAAGAAGGCGTCACTGCTTATAGAGAGTAAATCGATTTTGCTATTGATGTTCAAAACTTTACCTCCAAATTACTAGACAGAAAATTTGATTTCCGTTTAATATTACTTCGTTACTGCTTAATTACTACATCTTTTATGTGTAAATATCGCAAAATACTTTGTATGTCAGGTCTCCATATTGTTATAGCTTATCCATCTCGTTTATATTTTTCAAGTTGAATAATTGTTTAAAAAGTGAACTTTTGGGCAAAATTAATTCTAATCCATATTTTACACGCACTAACATCTGTAGAGTAGCATTTGAGGCTTCATTTAAACCTCTCAGATTTACCGTTTAACATGATTTTATGCGTATTGGATTTAGAAAGGATGAGTCGCTTTTAACAAGTCAATATATTATATCCTCTTCTCCACTATGATTGTACTAGCCATAGTGGTAGGGGTCAATACAGCTAAAGTTGAACCTGTTAAAACTAATAACGATATGCCCAATTTAGCAGTATTAGCTCAGGTGGCTGAAGCATTAGACCCTATGGAGGATGAATTAACTGCAGACCTGGTAGTCGAACCCGACTCTGATACGATGCGTATTCAGACGCAGAAGATTGACGTTCATTCTGTTAACTCTGTTACTATTTCTAGAAATCAAACTCCTAAGTCTGCTAACCTCTCACGTAGAGAAGAAATTACTAACTCAGGCCAAGAACCTTCAGTAAACGACAAGGCTAGTGCTATTATTAGCACTGCAAAACTGTATCTAGGTGTGAAGTATGTATGGGGAGGCACCAGCACTGCAGGCTTCGACTGTTCAGGCTTAATACAATCTGTCTTCGCCAAGAATGACGTAACACTACCCCGAGTTTCTTGTGATCAATATACTGTAGGTAAACAAATCGATTTTAATAACCTTCAACCGGCTGACCTTGTTTTTTTCACTCTTAATGGTGATACGGTTGTCAATCATGTGGGAATCTACGTTGGCGATGGACAATTTATCAATGCTTCTTCCTCTGAAGGTATGGTTGTTATCAGTGAATTTAGTTCTTATTGGACATCGTATTATACGGGTGCCAAAAGAGTATTATAATTTTTACTTGCTCGACTATGAATGGGCTGTATAAACAATTACTTTATATGTCTAGAATAGGATATATGAATATTGGCACATATGTTAGGAAAAATGTTATGAGAACAGTAACTATCCTTATTCCTGCCTATAATGAAGAAGAAGTGCTTACCATATTATATCAGAGATTGGATGAAGTTCTATTAGGATTACCTAAATATCATTGGGAGATTCTGTTCGTCAACGATGGAAGTCAGGACAATACCTTGACTCTAATCAAATATCTGTGGCAAAAGGATAAGAGAATATCTTATCTTGATTTATCCAGAAATTATGGGAAAGAGACCGCTATGATAGCAGGCTTGGATCATGCTTTAGGGGATGCGGTCATTCTGATTGACGCTGATTTACAGGATCCACCGGAACTTATTCCCGAGATGATTGAGAATTGGGAATTGGGCTATGATGATGTCTATGCTAAGAGAAAGAGCAGGCTGGGAGAAACGAAATTCAAAAAATACACTGCCAGTACATTTTATAGGATGTTAAAGAGACTAACCAAGATTCCTATCCAAGAAAATACTGGAGATTTCCGTTTGCTTGATAGACGTTGTGTGGAGGCGTTAAAGCAATTACGTGAAACCCAGAGATATACCAAGGGATTGTTCAGTTGGATAGGTTTCAATAAAAAAGAAATACTTTTTGATAGAGATCCACGGGCAGCTGGGGAGTCAAAATGGAATTACTTCAAGTTATTTGAACTAGCTATAGAAGGTATTACTTCTTTCACTACTGCTCCTTTGCGAATTTCGAGTTATTTAGGCGGTACCATTTCTGTTTTCGCTTTTATCTATATGATTATTGTGATTTGCAAGACCCTTGTTTATAGAGATGCTGTCCAGGGATATCCATCCCTAATGGTTGCTATTCTTTTCTTAGGGGGAATACAGTTATTATCCTTAGGAATAATCGGAGAATACATTGGTAGGATTTTCAACGAAACCAAGAGACGTCCTCTGTATTTTGTTGATGAATATAATGGTCAAAAAAGTAAAGTGATTTAAACTGTAAACAAAGAACTGTGAGCTGACGTTATGACAGCTAAAAGAGAAATAACCGGTTATATTTTTTTTGGTATTCTTACAACGCTTATCAATGTCTTGAGCTATGTCCTACTTATGAAAGTTCTGGAAACAGACTATAAGACTGCTACTACCATAGCTTGGCTATTGTCTGTTTTTTTTGCATTCATCACGAATAAGCTATTCGTTTTTCATAGTGGGCGTAAGCGTTTTCTTCCCTTGGTAAAAGAACTTGGTTCTTTTATGCTGTCTAGAATTGTGTCCTATGGGCTGGATATTGCGACCATGGGCGCTCTTATCGAGTTATTGAATGTTAATGACTTCGGGGCCAAAATATTTGCCAATATTCTTGTAGTGATTTTTAATTATTTGGCTAGTAAACATTTCGTATTTCGACAGGTTATCAAGGAGTGAAGGATTTTTGTCCTGGCAAGAAAGAGTAAAGCGTAATCTAGATATTTTAGGGTCTTTTCTTATCCCCATAGTAATTATGAGTACTATTTATGCGCTTCATGGTATGTATCCTGTTGGAACGAAGACTATCCTAATCAGTGATATGAATGGCCAATACATAGATTTCTATGCTGCTCTCCACGATATCCTTACTCAGGGTAAAAGTTTACTCTATTCCTGGGAAGCTGGGATGGGGTTGAATATTATAGGGCTTTTCGCCTATTACCTATCAAGTCCGCTCTCTATCCTTATTCTATTATTTGATAAGCAAAACCTGACAGAAGCCTTGTTACTAATTACTATACTGAAGATCGGAACTGCCGGCTTGATGTTTAGTTTATTAGCGAGGTATTTGGTTAAAAAAACGAAATTGTCTATCGTAATATTCTCTGTTCTTTATGCTTTGATGTCTTACTCCATTGTCTACTCTTTTAATATTATGTGGCTAGATGGGGTGATTTTTTTACCGCTAGTCATCTTGGGCACTGAGAAGATAGTTAGAGAGAATAAGTTTTTTTTATTCTTTCTTAGCTTAGTGATTATGTTTTTAGCAAATTTTTATATAGCCTATATGGTGGGTGTTTTTTCTCTCTTATACTTTGTAGTTAGGTTCTTTTCTGACCATGATTGGCAAACAATAAAATTGTTCTTTCGTAAGTTAGGACTTTTTTTGCTTTCTGCTATCCTTGCTGCTGGGTGTACTTCCTTCTTATTGATACCTACCTATTTCGCTTTGGTATATGGACAGGGAGGAACGGATTTCTCGTTGTTCAATTGGAGTATTAATTTCGAGCTTTTTGATCTATTTAGCAAACTGCAGATAGGTTCTTTTGACACTTTCGGGTATCCGGGGTTACCCAATATTTTCTGTGGTTTATTGCCCTTAGTGTTACTGCCGTTGTTTTTTTTATCCGATAAAATTTCCCTCAAAGAAAAAATACTTCACCTGTCGTTATTCACGATATTGATCGTTAGTTTCAGCTTTTATAACATTGATCTTATGTGGCATGGCTTCGATAAACCTGATGGGTTCCTCTATAGGTATTCCTTTGTTTTTTCTTTCTTGATAATTGTACTATCCTATAGAAGTTTTAATCTCCTGCAAGCTTCTGATATTCCTAAAGTCTTTAAAATTAGCTTGGTCTGGGTTTTTATCATAATCCTGGTCCATAAATTTAATTATGCTTACATATATGATCAATTGCTCATCCTCAGCCCTTTATTAATGGGGATATACAGTCTTTTGTTACATGGCTTTGCCATATATTCAGATACAAATAAGACTAAGGCTATCTTGATAGCCTTAGCCAGCTTGTTATTCATAGAAGCTTCGCTTAATTCCTGGTATCTGATAACACGATTAGACGAAGAATTTAGATACAAAACCAAAGAAGAATATAGAGGGAAACTTGCCAAGTTAGAAACTATCATTGCTCAGGTTGAGGTGGAAGATGACAGTTTTTATCGTTTGGATAGGATTGGAGGACGGTCTTTCAATGATCCTCTGAACTTGAATTATAAAGGTATTACTCATTTTAGTTCCATGTCTAGCACCGCTTTGGACAGGTTCCTTCGACAGTTAGGTTTTTTAAGTACAGCAAATTATAAGTCAGTCAATTTTGCAGGTTCTACCCCTATTACTGAATCGCTTTTGGCAGTGAAGTATGTCATCTCCGCCAAGGAGAAAGGGCTTGGGTATGAAGCTATACTCTCCAAAGACGACTACCAGGTATATGAAAATATCTATCCTTTACCTTTAGGGTTTATGGTCAGTTCAAAGCTTAAAAATCTTGATATTACTCAAGATAATCCGTTCCAGTTACAGAATGATTTTGTCAATCTGGCACAGGGCAACGAGCTTATCAGCCCAAATTCTTTTGATTTTCTTGTTGAGCTAGATAGATACGAAGTGGAATTAAAAAATATAGATATCGTTACCGATAAAGGTAGAGATATCTATACTAAGATTAATAAGGAAGATATAGCTTGGGTGGAGTTTACTATAGTAAATCCACGAGAACAACAGGTTTATGCCTGTTTTGACACCATTAATATAGCCACGGAATTTTATGTGAATGATGAGAGGTTTACTGGATATCTGCCCGTTAATAATAAACGAATTGTAGATCTTGGACTTTATTCGAAAGGTGAAGTTTTAAAAGTGAAAATGGTGATTCCGCAGGGTCAGCTTATTTTGGTCAATAAACTTTTTTATGGATTAAGCGAAACCAACTTAAGTAAAGCTATCCTGCCTTTTGGAGAGGAAGTCATGGATATCGTTGAAATTACGGATACATCGGTTGCGGGAAAGGTTCTGGCGCAAGAGGACGGTCTGCTTTTCACTTCAATCCCATATGATCCAGGCTGGACTGTATTGGTTGATGGTGAGAAATTTTCAATATCCAAAATAGGTAATTCTTTGATGGGGATAGAGCTTACGAAAGGTGAACATTTGGTGGAGTTCAATTTCAGGCCACGGGGGATGAGACAAGGATTCTTGGTCTCGGGGATCAGTTTTATGATACTATTTGGAATCTTATACTTTGTGGCTCGTCGACAATAATATTAATATCAATCAGTAATTTTGCGGGAAGTTCCTGTAATGCAAATGATTATTTCTATTTTTCCTTATCAAGAATAATATCCCTAAGATTATAACCACTGTTGTTACTAAACCGCCTTCGGGTCCGAATTCTCCTCCATTTATGATGGCTGCACCTGTTTGCTCAATATGGAGAATTCCGCCAAATTCACTACCGCTTACTTGGAAGCCGAAAATACTACCCTGAAAATAATTCCATGTGATGTGATAGCCAATAGGCATCCATAAATTTTTTGTCATCAAGAACATATAAGCTAAAAGTATACCAACCAAGAAAATATTCAGTAGCGCCAACATCGTTAGGCCGGGGTTTAGGGTATGCATTAGAGAAAATAAAAGTGAAGGAACTACGAAAATTAGCCATCTTCTGTTACTTTCTTGCAATAAAGTGATACAGTAACCCCTGACAAATAACTCCTCATTGAAGCCGACAACTGAAAAGAGGAGGAAATCTACCAGGAGTATGCTGATAATACTTGGGCCAATCGAGGAAGAAGTAATGGTAATCTGCCCTATCAGATAGAGCACTAAGAAGACGATGGTTATAGAGATAAAGCCAAATACGAGTCCAGCTCCAAGCTCTTTGCCATGGTAAAAGGGGTTTGTTAATCCCAGTCCCCTGATAGACCTCTTCTCCCATATCTTCCAATAGAATAACACTGCGAAGGTCACGTTCGCGGCCTGCAAAAGGATAAAGACCATAAGTATGGGCCTACTCTGCAAATACTGAGCTAGGATTCCAGAATATTCCAGACTTACTTTTCCAGTTGAGAACAGATAAGCTGAATATCCCAGAGTGAAAACTAGGTTGGTTATGATTGTAAGTACTACAAAGGAGATAAAAGTAATCGTAATCTTCCAGCCCGAACGTAATCGCCTATTGTTATTTAAAAATACACTACCCATCAGCATCCTCAAAATTCAGAAATATCATCTAATACTTTCCCCATTATTTTAATCCGATTTTTATTTTAGTATCTAATGGTTTTATAACTTATATGCTGACTTAGTGATTTTAATTAAATTATTTTATTAACGATTCTGGTTATTCGAAGATGACAGGGAAAAAAATCAATAGCTGAAGTACGAAAAGAAGTGCTATCAGCGTGGTAGGGATTATAGTCATTCCAACATTCTTGACGCTAAAGTGTAAAGTAAAGAACCGTCCCTGACTTTACTGCTGACTTTATACTGACTTTACTGACTTTATGACTTCACTTCTTGAGTTTGGCTAAGGCGTCGGCGAGGGCTGTGTTGATGGGGGCTTCGGTTTTTTGCTGTTGGATGTATCTGCTTGCTTCTTTTTTGTTGATGCTTCCTTTGGTTTCATCTTTTCTTTTTTGGAAGGCGGAAAGTTTCTCGCGGAAACCGCAAGCACAGGTGAAGATTTTGTTGTCGCCGTCTCCACGCATTTCCATTTTCTTATGACATTGGGGACATCTGGCATTGGAGATTAAGGAAACACCTTTACGATAACCACATTCACGGTCTTGGCAGACCTGCATTTCGCCTTTTTTGCCCTTGACCTGCAAGAGGTATTTACCGCACTCTGGGCATTTGTTTCTGGTAATGTTGTCATGTCTATATGTTTGACTGCTACCTTTGACTGTTCTTACAAGTTGGGCTGAATATTCCCTTATTTTACTTATAAACTGATTCCTGTTAACTCTTCCCTTACTTATTTCTGTTAGTTGTTGTTCCCACTTAGCGGTTAGTTCCGGGGACCTAAGTTCGGGTGGTACGAGTTCCATGAGTTGTATTCCTTTAGAAGTTGGTACTAATTCTTTCCCGTTTCTTTCCATGTAGAAAGAACTTAAAAGCTTCTCGATTATTTCTGCTCTAGTTGCAGGTGTTCCTAAGCCACTGGTTTTCTGCATGGCTTCTCTTAAATCTCTGTCATCAATCATTTTACCCGGATGCTCCATGGCTGAAAGCAGGGTGGCTTCAGTATATCTGGCTGGTGGTTTCGTTTTGCCTGGTTTGGATGTTACGGATTGGATGGGGAAACGTTCCCCCTGGCGGATAGCTGGCAAGGTTTGTTCTCTTTCCTTGTCTTCGCTTTCGTCATCCCAATCGTCATTTCCTTGATAAATATTCTTCCACCCTTTTTGTTTGACTACTTTGCCCTGAACGGTAAAGTTTTCTCCTTTGATGACTGCCTTAACTGATGTCTGCTCATATTCAAAAGGTGGGGATAAGACTGCTAGGAATCTTTTAACTATCAGGTCATAAATATTATTTTCTTCTCTAGTAAGCTTAGAAAGTTGAACGAATTGTTCAGTCGGAATGATGGCATGGTGGTCAGAGACTTTGGAATTATCAACAAATCTTCTGGTAGGTTTGATCTTATTGATTAATATGTTTTTTACTAATTGAGCGTAAGGACCGACAGCGATGCTTTTTAGACGTTCTGGCAAGGTCGGTACTATATCTTCTGTAATATGACGAGAATCTGTTCTAGGATAAGTGACTAGTTTATGAGTTTCATACAATTGCTGCATGATAGAAGATGTGTTTTTGGCAGAGTATCCATACCTGCGATTAGCATCTCTTTGTAGTTCTGTCAGGTCATAAGCTAACGGGGAGAGTTCTTTCTTGGTCTCTTTCTTAACTTCGATAATCTCTGCTGTTTGTCCGTTTATTTTAGCCTCTATTTCTTCTGCTTTATTCTTATTAAATATACGGTTCTGCCCGCTTTGTTTATCTTGCCAACGGAGGGAAAATCCTTGTGCATTAGCATTAACTGTCCAATAGTCCTGGGGAATGAAATTCCTGATTTCTTGTTCTCTGTCAACGACGAGAGCAAGAGTAGGAGTTTGGACTCTACCTGCAGAAAGTTGGGCATTGAATTTACAGGTTAGCGCTCTGGTAACGTTTAGGCCCACCAACCAGTCTGCTTCTGCCCTACATTCCGCTGAGGCAAAAAGATTTTCATAATCTTTACCAGGTTTTAAGCTGTTGAATCCTTCTTTAATTGCTCTATCTGTTTGGGAAGATATCCATAAGCGTTTAATCGGTTTGCGCCAACCAGCTTTTTGGATAATCCATCTTGCTACCAGCTCCCCTTCCCTTCCTGCGTCCGTAGCTATGATCAACTCTGTAATCTCTGGCATTCTCATTAAGTTCTTAACTACGCTGAATTGTTTGGAGGTTTCTTTGATGACTTCCAATTCCATTTTTTCTGGAATCATGGGAAGATCTTCCATTCTCCAGCTCTTGTATTTGTTATCGTACTTTTCTGGGTCAGCTAGGGTTACTAGGTGGCCCAAAGCCCAGGATACAATATATTTAGAACCGCCAAGATAGCCGTTACCTTTTTGGTTACAATTCAGCACTTTGGCTATCTCACGTCCTACCGAAGGTTTCTCTGTTAGAACAAGAATTTTTCTCGTTTTGCACGCTCCAAATAATAATTATAAGAATTTTGTAAGTATTTCTTTTATAGTATACCATATTCTATCAAAGCCCTTGTACCACTAGGAATTCAGCCCTTCTCACGTTGACAATTAGGTTTTTTCTGGATATAATTAATAAAGCTCGTTAGTTCATGTGGATTTACGTAGACCTTCTCGATTGCCTAAGGCTCAGGGAAGACGTCGAACTTCCCTTGTGGCGGGTAAATAATCTAGGAGGTCGTTATATGTATAATGACAAAACACTAAGTTGCAAAGACTGTGGATGTGAGTTCGCTTTCACTGCTTCAGAACAAGAGTTCTATGCAGAAAAGGGTTTCACAAATGAACCTGGTCGTTGCCCAGAATGCCGTGCAGCTAGAAAACAACAGAACAGAGGCGGTGGCGGTGGATTCGGACGCCAACAACGCGAAATGTTCCCTGCTACATGTTCAGCTTGCGGTAAAGAAACCACAGTTCCTTTCCAACCTACTGGTGACAAGCCGGTTTACTGCCGTGACTGTTATCAGCCTCGCACAAGAAATAACTGGTAAATCTGGAATTGAGAACCTTCCCAGGATATTACTGGGAGGGTTTTTTATTGTTATTAATAGATAATTGTTATAAAGGAAGATAAATATGATAAGTACAGAAAATTTAACTTTACGATTCGGTAAAAGAGCGTTATTTGAAGATGTCAATCTTAAGTTCACACCTGGTAACTGTTATGGGTTAATTGGTGCTAACGGATCGGGTAAATCTACTCTTTTACAAATTTTATCCGGCGAAATGGAGCCCACAAAAGGGGACGTTACAGTTACCCCAGGCGAACGAATCGCGGTATTAAAACAGGATCATTATGAATTCGAAGAATCTGAGGTCATTGATACTGTCATCATGGGACATGCCAAGCTCTATGAAATAATGATCGAAAAAGATGCTCTTTATGAGAAACCTGACTTTAACGAAGAAGATGGACT
>JAGXFZ010000073.1 GCA_024637055.1 Gracilibacter sp.
CGTCCAACCCCAAGGAAGTTGCCAACGAATGATTGAAAATAACTAACTTCGGTGAGCGTACAGCGATAGGGTTCAGGCTGGTAAAAAATGATTCTGGCAGACGGACATAACTATTGTCTAAATTCCATCCTGTTTCTACGGTTGTTGCTTTGCTCCCTGTCATCTTGTCTCCTTTTTTTATACTAACAGACTTGTATATCTACACTTATTGACCTTTTTAGTGTCTACTTTTGCCTATTTATTATTACACGAAAAACACATTAGCTAAAATTCCAGATAAGATGGGGATAACCAGAACGAGTGCCAATCTTAAAAACATAAATTTCGAGCCAACTATGGCCAATTCAAAAGGAATTGCTCCTATCCCTAACATAGCCCAACTCGTAATAAAGGCTACAGCTGTACCTAGACCAGCCCCTGCATTAACCACTGACGCAATTATTGGAAAAGCCACATAAGGACCGCCAGGTATTAATGCCCCAGCAATACTTCCTATCAGCACACCTCTTAACCCCGCTTGTTCTCCTAACCAGCTCTTTATTAGTTCTGGAGGGATGGCTACTTGAATAAATCCCGCCATTACAAAGGCTATTATAAGTAATGGCCACATGTTAATGAGAGTTTTTTGAGCGATCTTAAAACCTTTAACATGGCTACCGTCACCTTTTCTATAAGCTACAACAGAAGTCATTGTTGCTAACACAATTAAAATAATTAAGGCTGTAATCATTTTTTGTCACCTGCCGTTTGCAACAATTTTACTTGTTCCCTAACTCTTTCTCCGTAACTTCTAAAGAAGAGATTGGCAATCAAACCGACTAAAATCGGGAACACAAAAGTTACAATATATCTAACGGCGGTAATTGTAGGACCCATCAACGCAACTTCCATTGGTAGCCGACTTATCGACCATATATTTTTGGCAACTACAAAAGCTAGAACAGTACCAATCTCAGCCCCGGAAAGTAAAAAAGAAGCTGCTATTGGATAAAATACATACGGTCCACCGGGTATTAATGCACCCGCAACCGCTCCTAAGAATATTCCCTTTAGTCCAGCATCTTTACCTAGCCACTTATTAATAAATTCCTTAGAGATTAACACCTGTATCATTCCAGCTAAAACAAAAGCAGCTGCCAGTAAAGGTACCACTTCAATTAGCATTTTAGCACCAGCCATAATTCCAGCAGTAATAACGCTTGGACCTTGCTGGACAACTCCAAATATAGCTAAAAGAATAGTGATTGTTGTCATTATAATAATGTTATTCTTCATCTTTCCCCTCTATCTTCCCTTAAAAATTATTTATGTATTTACATATTATCTTAATTCAAAATCTCACTAGAAACAAGTAAAGCCCAAGGAAAGCGATGTATACGCCATCCTTGGGCTTTACAATTTATTTTTAGATTTACATATCTACATCCTTGGCGTAATCAACAGCGGTGGGGGTAGGCGATAAGGTAATAAAGAGTTGTAGCGTAACTTCCCCTACATTCTCAACCGACATGTTCTCTGAACCTTCAACCTGCAGTAATTCCCCTTCAGTTAAAGGTACAATTTTATCATTTATCGTAACATTCGCTGTGCCTTGTAGAACTTTCATCAATAATGTACTCGTAAAATGAGTATGATTGGGTAAAACTGCATTCTTCGAAATATTGAGTATGAAAGCGAGAACATTGGTATCCTTAAAGATCACTCTTTTGGATATTCTCTCTTTTGGTTCATTCCTATAATCACTTAAGCTGAACTTTTTCATGCTATTCCTCCAAACGTCAATATATTAACTTGAAAATTCTTCACCCTTAGTATATTTCGAAGTCCCGAATTTATTCCCAACCTTGTAATATAATGACTATATCCTAATGCTTCTCTATGGCTGCCTCGTCCACTAGGAAGATCTTCACTCAGCCCAAAGTAGCTTTATTATTTTTTATACCGCACCCAGTACATCTCTCGCCATCAAGCTTTAATGTAACAAGGTTTATTTACCAATTAATTGACTCTCGACATAGTAGATAACCTCACAATCACAATGCCCACCATTCTTTTTAAATATCTCTAATATTTCGTTTATCTTCCCTCGATTTAGTTGCATCTGAGTAAGTATCTGACGGCTCAAGCGGAAAGTGTGATCACATGTTAGCCCTGATAGTTTCTCATTCAAACTATAAAAGAACATTCTGTGAAATAACAGAGTCAATAAAGCCGAATCCTTATTTAAACTGGCCTTCACAGAACTAAAGAGGGAGTCATATTCTAGATTTGCGGTTTGTGATCCAGAGACAAGTCTACGGGTAACTTCTTCTCTAATTAACTTTTTATCTTTTAATACCTCTTGTTCAGAGGATAGTTGCTCCCTGAATTCCCTTCGTTTCTCTATATTAGCTATCCTTTTACTATTACCTTGTGACATCAACATTGCTCCCTATTCTATAGTTTAAATCTTATTTTTGGAATTACCATCATTGCTCTTTTAATTTGTCGTGTATATGTATATATAAGTATTACCACTACCTCATTCTAACATCCAATACTATACCATAAATAAATGGTCAGTTGTGTTTAGTATAAAAAATCCTGATTGGACAAAAATAGCAGCGAATAATCAAATAAGCCCCGCTCATACCGATACAGTAAGGCGACTTGACAAACTCTGCCGCAAAAGTTAGATTATAAAATAGCCAACTAATACGCGTGTTGACCAGACGCGAACAAGTTTGAGCTCATTCTTGCTAAAGTTGCTGAACTAGACCAACTTTTTTAGACGAAAGGAAGGATTAACCCATGGTAAAAAACATTAGTCGGGAGGAAATCCCCCAATTCAACAGTCACGATGAGGCCAGAGCCCACTTTGAGGAAAAGTACGGAGAAAATAACTTTCAACTTGTTGAGGAGATTTCTGACAAAGATGAGGGAACATTCTATTTGTATAAATTGATTCTTGACCCAGAGGCTTACGAAAAAGGCACGGAAGAGATTAAACAAAAGGGCTACTGTAGTAACAATGAGTTTATTCAGTCTACACAGAGAATTAAAATCATGGAAAATGGAGAGGTTCATATCTAGCAAAACAAAGCCCTTTGGACAACATAATTAACGTCCAAAGGGCTTTGTTTTGTCAATATCACTAAACTAGAACAATAGGGATACCGTCTTTAGCACCTTTTTTCCAGGGGATAATATAACTACTCATTGAACTTACTTATTCTATCTCCACAGTGCGGGCAGTATGTGTAGCTTCCTCTTACATTCTTACCGCAGTGAGGACAAGGATTCGGCTTCAATATTAAGCGGGTGACAATGAGATATACAAGTAAATTGCTTGGGGTATTCAACAGTCCAAATATCCCCCATAGCCACTTATGTTCGCCCCTTTTCGCTGCATCCTGGAAAATCCATGCGCTTTGCAGCAGCAGAACCGTTATGAGTATCACCCATAGGTATAAGGGGATTTGCTGAAGTTCAGTCATTATTTCCCCTCCTTTGCAAGCCTTTGCCATATGAGTATTGGTATACTCAGCGGAGCAGCGACTATGAACAGAAGCTGAACTGCTATGATCTGCATTGCATAACCGTTATAGGCAAGCCCTCCTGCGACACCAAGTATTGTAATTGCTATAAAGAGGAATGCGTAAAATTCGTACCGTTCCTTCCTTATAGCTTTAATTTTTTTAGCCTCTGTGAATGCCCTGCGAATAACCCTCTCATCCACTTCCACATCGACATCCATCGCAGATAATTTATCTGTCAGCATAGGCAGCTGCTCCCAAAAGGTTGTACACTGATTGCATTCATCAAGGTGTTTTTTAAGTTCTGGCGTTAATTCCTTCTCACCATAATAAGCATCGAGTAAATCTACTTCTATCAATTCATGCCTTTGGGTGCTTTCCATAACATTTCCTCCAAATATATAAAGTTAAGAATAAGGTCGCGCTCACTGAAGAACTATAACAATTTATGAAGCTTTTTAATACAATAGTGCAGCCTTGAGCGTACGGTTCCTAATGGACATTTTAGAATCTTAGCAATATCTTCATAGGAGTAGTCGTAAAAATGCTTTAGGATGAATGCGTTTCTCTTCTCTGCAGGTATGTCCATGAGTACCTTTCTTAATGTAATCATACTATCCCTAGCCAGTACCTTTTCTTCCACGTTATCAGGGGCTTCCATTACCACGTCCTCGATTTGGACCTCACTAATCTTTTTGTTCTTCCTGAGGCTGTCCTTATATGCGTTGGAGGCGATAGTAACCAACCAAGTCGAAAATTTTGAACTGTGGGAAAACGATTTGATATTAATGATTGCTTTTACCATAGCTTCCTGGGTGAAGTCTTTAGCCGTTTCTTCGTTCATGGTGAGCCTCAAGAGGTATCCGTATACGGTTTTATAATTATCGTAAAGCAGTTTTTCCAAAGCGTCCCTGTCACCTGAACGGGCTCTATCCACTAATTCCTTTTCTTCCAAGGACTCCCCCCCTTGACAGCTATTCCATAAATCTTACTATTGTGCTAATCAACTCTGGGTGAAGAGGATATGACGGATCAGAATATCTTTTCATATCTTCCTTTTTATCCTCAGGCGTTGCCTTCAACACATGATTCATATCGCTGATAACTTTTGAGTTCTTATCATTTATCATATCACCAAAATACTGAATTTCAACTGCTTTTACCTGAGAGTCACTAGTTCCGTATATATAGTAAACGGGGATGTTCAATTTTGCCGCTTCCTCAGAGGGATTATAAACCATCCATGTCCGAAGAAATTCCCTATTCTCCTCAGTAAATGCCTTTTTCAGGTCTTCATTCTCTATTACGCTTTCCCTCCCTTCCTTAATTGCCTTTACTTCCTCTCTAACTTGTTTTTCCAGACTTGAGTCAATTCGTCCATACTGCTCAGCCATTACCTCATCAATCGGCCTTGCGGCACCGGCTAGTGAAATTACCCCGTCCACCTCTTCCTGCTGAGCTGCAAGTATGGCTACCAAAGAACCCTGACTGTGCCCAATGAGATAGATCTGATCATAATTCTCATTTTGCTTGATATACCTGATGCACTTTACGAGATCATCTACAAACAGGTTGAAATCAGCGGGTATATCCTTCATGGTTTTTGCGCTTTTCCCTGATGTTCTCTTATCATACCTGAAGCTTGCAATCCCATTATCCTTAAGAGAATCGTTTTTGCCTTCAATGATTGGTGTATTGCTGTCCCTGTCAGTTGGTCCCGAGCCTGCTACGATGATGGCCAGAGATTTATTTGAGTCTTGGGAAGGTTTCAGTATTGTTCCGTAAATGGTTCCGTCATTTACTTTAAATTTAAGTTCACCGCTATTATCCACCAGCATGACTGCAAATACTGCCATAAAGACTACTATTGACACTATGATCCACTTCTTCATACTTTTTCACCCCTTATACTAATTCAGTGTTTTCCAGCCTGATCACAGATAAAATGCTTAGTATGATTACCGCTGATACAGTGCATATGAGCGATACTGTAAGATCTTTGGAAGGCAATATACTGTAATAACCTGCTTCAGTTAGGAGGTGTGCAGGAAGATACCTCCCAAGCCATTTAAAATTCTGCAGCAAAGGGGTCAGATAAACGATAAGGAGTGTCACAATCCCTGCAACAAAACCCTTCTTTAGCATAGTGCTTATCAGGACGAGCAAGGTTACTACAAAGGTGAAGAATATCCCATAGAGCAGTCCTGCTTTGAGGACAGCTGGATAACTTGCATAACCCGGTTCAAAGATAATCCCCGAATAATAATAGGCGGTGGTCATTCCCACTACGGAAAGAATTGTAAGGTAAGAACCATAAACAATTAGCTTACTGTAAAGAATTCCGTTTATACTGCAGCCCATAGATACAGGAATAGTTAATGTCTTATCAATTTTCTCGCCTGATACGACACCCATAAGGGTAAGCACAATGACAAATGTACTTAACTGGAAGAGATCGTTGCTGAAATTTGCCATGGCCGTCTTCTGGCTCAGATCTATCATTGCACTAAAATCAATGTCCCCCATCTGACTTTTCAGTATGACCGGCATCAGCTTCAGCATGATTGGATCCAGGAACGCGAAGAACATTATTCCTACAGCGAGAATTAGAAATTTATGCGTTCTAATACCTTCTAACACTTCTTTAGTTAGGTATGCTTTCAAGCTATTTATTTCTCTGCTCATTTTACTTTACCACCTTTAGGAATATTTCTTCCAGACTAGCTTTCCTAAGGTTGACGGACACTATCGGAATGCCTATATCTGCAAGCAATTTGATGATGCAGTTTCCATTCTGCTTCATATCTTTTAGCCATACGCTGACCTTTTTTCCTTCGACGACTGTTCGTTCAACCAGCTGGGAATCCTGAAGCAGTCCTAGGTGCCCTTCTTCCAGGTGTGCATCAAATTCCACATCATATATTGGCTGGATATACTTGTTCATCAGATCCTCTAGTTTTTCCTCGAGTACAATCTGTCCGTCATGCAGTATGCCTACCCTGTCACATACTCGCTCCAAATCATTTAGGATGTGTGTGGACAGAAAAATAGTCTTCCTTTGGGTTTTCAGCTCCAAGATGATATCCACGACATCTTTTCTGCCCTCAGGATCAAGCGCGGAAGAAGGCTCGTCAAGGAAAAGAACTTCCGCATCATTGTACATAGCTACAGCAATGCCCAACCTCTGCTTCATCCCTCTGGAATATCCGCCTACAGCCCTCTTTGCATCTTTGGTAAGCTTAACAAGTTCCAGCAGCTGACCGGATTTTTCTTTGATCCGTCCTTTTGTGTCCCCTGACATCGTACCGATAAAGGAGAGGTATTCCCAGGCATTCATATAGGCGTAAAACTTGGGTTCTTCAGGCAGGTAACCGATATGCTTAAACACAGCATCCTTGGTTTTTTTGACTTCTCTGTTATTTATTGTGCATTTTCCACTCTGGAAGTCGATAAGCCCGTTCAGAATATTCATGGTAGTTGATTTGCCTGAACCGTTATGACCTATGAAACCGTATATTTCGCCTTCCTGTACTTCAAGGTTGATACCTTTAAGAACCTTGTGGTTTCCATAACTTTTTACCAGGTTCTCTATCCTAATCATCTTCCCACTTCTTCCTGCCCAGCGTTAGATAGGTAATTGGGCCAATTAGATTGATAAACACTACTATGGCTATCCATAAACCTTTACTCAGGTTTTTCACGCCTTTTCTCAGTATGTCTATTACGCACAAAGCCGCCAATCCGAACTGAATCATAATCAGTGGAGATAAAAGCTTTATTATTTCTATTGTTGACATGTTCTCTAACATAATGAAACCCTCCTATTTTACGTTATTATTTTCACCCTACCGAATTCGAATTCGATAGTTTGACGCATAGAAGGGGAAAAAGTTCACTGTGTTTTAATTTTTTTTAAATATATACTACAAAAGGGTCACTGTGACCACGGTAATTACCTTGATTCTTTAATGTAAGCATCAGTTCAATTAAAAAAACCACGTCTTTATTTACAGGAGGTGGTAATTTGAAAAAATTCCTTATGTTTATCATGGTTTTAATACTTTTCCTGACTGGATGTATTCAAAGAAGTCCAAAAGTGGAGATTGATTGGGTTGATTTTATTAACCATAAGAATGTCACTTACTTGGCCACCAAATTCACGACAAGCGACAGAAAGATCGAATCTGAAATTGGCAAAACATTGTTTAATGTATCGGAGAATGTCCATGACCCGGAATATAAAACAAAAGAGGGCGATGCGGCCTTTTTGCCTGTAGGAACACCAATCTATAAACTCAAAGATTACAGGACTGAATTTAGAGTTGCCGTAAAAAGAGACGGTCAATTTATCGTTTATGAAGTCTCCCGAAATCCCCAAGCAAAAACGGGAAAAGACCTCTTCGATATTAAAGATAAGGTCGTTTCAGTTTCCATAAACAGTGCAGTTGACAATTCAAAAATTGTTGTTATTACTGATCAGGTAACCGTTGAAAGAATCGTTTTAAACCTACTTAATGCACAAGTTAAAACCACAATGGAAGTTAAGAGTGAGAAACGGTATCTTCTATCATTCAATCTTCAAGACGAGACCTCTGTTAATCGAACGTACTCGATCGATGAAAATATTATCTGGGGGTATTTAAAACCGTCCCAAGAGTTTAAGACACTAATAACGAATGCCCTACACCAAAGCCAAGCTATTCCAAAACTACTATGACAAGCCTGCTACGGAGTTAAACATTGATGTTAGGCTTCTTAAAAAAAGCAACAAGAAAAAGCCATTTTCATTTTAATGAATTATGCTGTGAATTGTTATTAAACTAATAATGTTTGTGCATTAACTTTTCTGGATAAATTTAACCTAATAAACTGCCACTAAAACGGAAAAAATAAACAATAATTCTAAAACACAGGAGTGATAAGCATGAAAAAGATTAAAGATAGCCATACTCTCGGTATTGTTAGTGGTTTTATAGGAAGTTTTGGAATGATCGCTTTTGATATGTTGTCTGTAAAAATGAGATATTCAAAACGTAGCTTTTCTCAAGCGGCTGTTGGAATGTTTGTGGGATCAAAACTACAGGCTAAAGCCAAAAGCGGGAGCGTTCTGGGATTCGGGATGGCATTAGGATTAGGCTCCCTCGGTGGTATACTAATGACCAGTCTCTTATCGAACAATGGCACAGATAACCTTATAACAAAAGGAATATTTTATGGTGCCGCTTATGGTGGTAGTACTACAGCCCTTTTGAGTGCA
>JAGXFZ010000074.1 GCA_024637055.1 Gracilibacter sp.
CTAATTTCCCCCGTATCATAATTGAAGAAGTAATTATGATTAGGATAAACGCTACGCATAGTGCAGCAATAATCAATAACGATTTATAAATCTTATTCCAGTTATACTTAAACTTCTGCATTTTTCCTCAAAGCAATATCTTCAATAAGTGTCAGATCGCGCCCCGAGTGTTTGCGACGCGTCCCAACCCGCTTGCATATTGGCAAAGTGCCGAAAACACTCTGTTATGCGATGCGACGGATTAGACCATCCCTAGCATTGAAAAACAACCATTAAATTATCATCAGTGAACATACCTACTTCTGCCCCCTCGAAGTCTTGGGGATTTAGATCAAGTGTCAGGATTACCTTATTCTCGAATTCAATCTCAAGTGTGTTGTCACATCGAATTGAATAAACCCTTTGACCAATCTGTTCGCAAAGACTGTCGCGATATCCTTGTTCATTCCAGAGAATTACTCTTGGGCCAATAGAAATTTCAGGAAGAAGGTATGTAGCTAAACAAGGCCCATCAAACCGAAACTGAATATAATCACGAACAAACTCTACTGAACTAAGTTCAGTATCAATAAGCCTATAGAGAGGTCCCTTCTTTTCTAAATATCGTCTATACTCAGGAATAATATCTTTATCACAGAAATAACCAAAAGGATGTTCTACAATTTCTCGATCTTCAAACCTGCCGCAAATATGACAATGATGTCGCCCATCTGGACTTTGTACAATGTTGGAGTCGTCTTTCAGCATAGTATATAGTTGTTTGGAATGCTCATCGCAAAAACGGCCTTCTGAAATTTCTTTTGAACATATAAAGCATTTCAAAACTTTCACCTCAAATATATAAGACTTAGTCGTTTTGCATAACGTTGGATTACCGAACCTATTTCTTATATCCCATCTATAAATATAATAACTTTTTAAATGTTTGAATTCAAAAGCTAACCGCAACATTAATCATTATTCATCTTTGACTTGAAACTTATGCTCATTTTTTTAAGTTCACATATAGACAAAGATACCCTGACTTCTGGTATCCGCTTGTTCACATAATTCTTAATAACCCTACAGAATAAACGACCCGTCTCACCTTAGTGTGGGGCGGGTTTCATAGGGTAATGGGAAGCTCACCTAGTCTAAATTTGATGCTTTTTTCTAAGAATTATAATTCTTTGCGAAACTGATTACTAAAGCAGTGATGATATTTCGAACACATAATGTTAGAATTGTTTTATAGGTTGCATTCCCGTAATAACCTTAAGTAATCCCACCAAATTTAAGGGATAGCAAGCAATTATGAATCAATTTGGGAGGAGAAATATGAGAAGATACTTTTGGGGGTTTGTGTGTTTAGTAGCTCTTATTCTTGCGGGATGTAGCAATGTTTTTGATGATAGAAACATCAATCAAGTTATACTTGAGCCGCCACTTCCCAAAGATATTAAAGCTATATCTGCGCAATGGGCTGATGATAGGCTTTTTTATTTAACGAAAACAGGTGTATATGCTTTTTACCCTGCAGACAGGACTACGAAGGAACTATTGACAGCAGATTTATCCAAGAAAGAGTTAAATCGTGCCGAATTTTCACTGTCGCCCGATCATTCAAAATATATACTTGTTACTTATAGTTTATATGGTACCAGTTTGGAAATACGTGATGCTGCCAAAGATAAAAGCATTTTAGTTCTTGATGTTGATAGATTCCGAAAAGGGCATGGATTATTAAGAGAAGCGGGTTGGGTAGATAATGACCATATTTACTTATCTACAATATTTCGTCTTTTTGTAATAGATATCAATTCGGGAGAGGAAGTACAAGTCTCAGAAGAGTGGCCAGAGTCTATAAGTACAAGTCGTAATGATAGATATTCTTACCTCTCTGGAGGATATAATGTTATCAAATTGGATAATTGTAATGAACTTTACTATACAAGTGTACGTGACCCAGAGAGACTTGACTATCCAATCATTTATGAAGGGGATGAATCAGGAGAAAGAATAATACTTCCAAATGCAGAAACTTTAATTCCTGTAAATGAAAAGAGCTTTGTATTCAGAAGAAAATCAGAAGAAGGTAATTATAGTACATACCTTTATAATGTGGACACAAAAAACACTTTACTTCTCACTGATAAATATTTAGCACCAGTTAATGGAATATTCAAAACCAATAATGGCAAATTATCTTTTGTAACAGGGGAATCTACAGGAGGAATATATGAAGGAGTGATCTTTGATCCAGCAACATCAAATTTTAAATATTATGATATATACAATCATGAACGCGACTATTCTTATGAAAAGACTAAAATACAATTTGGATATTTTACAGGAGCCTTTCAAAAAGATGATCAATATATCTTTTTATTTAGTATTGAGGAATTTAGCCAATCCAAAGAAAGATACATCACAAGGTGCCTGGCTTATAACACAAAGAAACAAAAGCTTATAGAATTTGGTGATTACGAAGAAAAAGGCTTTATTGATATGGAATTAGATTCAAGCGGTAACTACATTGTAGTAAAAAAATACAATAAAATTACTAATGATTACTTTTTGTTTGATATTAAAGAGACTGTAGAATTGTTGGCAACTAGCAAGTAAATTCGTTAAATAATAAGACGTTTACACTAATTTTTTCTTGTTAGTTATCGCAGCATATCTTCTTAACAGTGAGTTTTTATTCTGGTCTGGTATTTTAACTGCCATTATTGGTACCTATTTAAATTGGAGATTTGAATAAATTATTAAGGTTCATGAACGGTGGATATGAACGCTATTTCGCATTATTCTATTTCTCTGTATAGGAAACCTTAATATTTTTTTCATCTTTTTCCCAATCATTTACCATACCAAATATAGTAACATTTCCACATTTCACACATTCAAACATATACCTTGCTTTGCTCTTCATAATTTAGGCCAGTGAATTCAGCAATTTCTACTCTTAAAATTGATGGATACCATACTTCATTATCACAAACTTGACAAGTTAAATTATTGTCCCATATTTTTATATTAGCTTTTTTTAACATGTTTTTACCTTCTTTAAATAATTACCTCTATTTATTTTAGAAATATTCCGATTAGACCTAATATCGAAGATAGTACTCCAAGAACCAGCATGAGATACAATAATCTTATTAATTGTGGTTGAACTTCCTCTATACGTTTATACTTCCACTTTTTCAATAACGACCAAAGCAGAATAAAGCATGCGATTATAATAATGCCTAAAAGTAATGAACTAGCTAAAAATACTTTTGATAAAGTTTCATAGTTATTTATATATATCACCTCAGTTAAACGTTCACTCTATTTATTCTCGCGAGATTATGTCAAATATATGTACTATGCAAAGAAATGCTTAAGTTCCTTACCGTCCGCGCCATGGCTAAAGAATATTGAAAATAGTTATAGAGGAGAAAAACCATTTAAAAGCACTACATTATTTATTTTGAAGACTATGGTTGTTACGAATTTATTGCAAAAGCGGCAAAAGAAGATATTAGCTAACTTCTACTAATTCTTATTTTCGCCATAGAGATTTCATGCTAAAAGGGAGGCTAATTGATTACCAATTAGTCTCCCTTTCGTTGCTAATTTTATTTCTAAATTGGGTCTAATCTAAGTGCTAATTAGAATACGATTTCAGTAGTTTGCACCTTAAAAAAGAACCCGTTGCCATTAGTTGGCTAATCCTTTTTTTCGTTAGGCTATTGTTCCTTATCTATAGTTAAAAAATCCTCGATTCTGCCTAGAAAATCTTCTTTTACTCTTTCCATGGTATCGCGCAAGGTCTGAGGAGAATCATCTTTAACACAAAAGTAAAATCTGATTTTTGGTTCTGTACCCGAAGGCCTAGCCATTACAAAACCACCTTCAGCAAAAGAGAAACGTAAGACATTGGCTTTGGGCAGAGCTATTTCTTCCTCCTCGTTTTCTTTAACTAGATATTTTTTGGAAATGCTATAGTCCTCTCTACTTTTAAGTGGGATACCGGCTATTTCAGTTCTCTTATCCCTTCTAAGAGTATTCATGATGTTGGCTATACATTCTCTTCCTGCTTTGCCTTTATAAGTTAGAGCAACTTGCTCATCTCTATAATATCCGAACATTTGATGAATCTCGTCCAAAACATCGGTCAAGTTCTTGTTTTCTTCTTGTCTGTAATATAAAGCAGCTTCTGCCAGTAGGGCCGCTGCTGCAACCGCATCTTTATCCCGTGCATGAGTTCCAGCCAGGTAACCGAAACTTTCTTCAAAACCAAATTGATAAGTTCCCCAACCTTTTTCTTCCATGTCTCTAATCTGTTCTCCGATGTATTTGAATCCTACAAGCACATTTACCGTCTTTACTCCAAACTTTTCAGCGACAGCGTCACCTAAGTCCGTAGAAGCTACCGTCTTGATTACTACGGCGTTGTCTGGCAGGATTCCCATTTTCTTTTTCTGGGACAGAATATAGTATTGAAGTAATACGCCGATCTGATTACCGTTGAACCGATGGTAATAACCTTCATCCCCTTTGACATATAAGCCAAGTCTGTCGGCATCTGGATCAGAGGCCATTACGATATCTGCATTCTGTTGGACTGCATAAGCAAGCGCCAATTCAAAAGATGCTGGATCTTCAGGGTTAGGAGATTTAACCGTTGAGAAGTCCATATCCGGTTCTTTCTGTTCCGGAACTACGAATAAGGAAGAAAACCCGGCCTCCATAAGTATCCTACTGATAAGCATCCCACCTGACCCATGCAGCGGGGAATATACTATTTTAAGCTGCTTCCCTTTAGCGGCATCGAGCGCAGGATGTAACAACTGGACCTTCACTTTTTCCAGATAAGCCTTATCAACATCCTCCCCAATCTTTACTAGGAGACCTTCTTTCCTAGCATCAGCCTCACTGCTTATCCCTATCTCCCAGCTTTTCCTAGCGGCTATCTTCGAGATGATTATATTCGCTTTATCTGGAGGAATCTGTCCTCCATCCTCCCAGTAAACCTTATACCCGTTATACTCTTTGGGGTTATGGCTGGCCGTGATGTTTACACCAGCAATGGTTTGTAGATGTCTGACAGCAAAGGAAAGTTCAGGCACAGGACGTAAACTGTCAAAGAGATAGGCTTTTATTCCGTTGGCAGCTAACACCAGTGCTGTTTCGAGGGCGAACTCCTTAGAGAAACGCCTAGGATCATGAGCGATAACTACACCTTTAGCACGGGCTTCTTCTCCATGCTCTTTGATACTGTCTGCTAAGCCCTGTGTTATCCTCCGGATTACATATTTATTCATCCTGTTTGGTCCTGCCCCAAGAATACCTCTCATCCCACCAGTCCCGAATTCGAGATCCGTATAGAACCTATCTTCTATCTCATTGGGATCATCAAGAGCTAACAGCTCGTCTCTAGTTGCACAATCAAAACATTCGTTCTCTGTCCAGTTGGTGAACCTTTCCTTGATTGAACTCTCTATTAACATATTATCTACCATATTATCGACACCTTTACTCTATAATTTTATTTTCAAGATTTAGCCCTCTTAGGAAGCAATCTTGTTTATCACGGCTTTTAGCTTTATAGTTAATTAAAGAATTAATCTTGGAGGTGGGACCATTGTTTATGGCGGCGGATATCGGAGGTACAAAATCTCTGTTAGCTCTATTTGAAGATACCGGTGGTTCATTATCAGTGATTGCGGAAAAAAGTTATCCCAGTAAAGACATCATTTCATTAGAGGAACTGGTGAATACATTTCTTGCAGAAAACTACCATGATCACTTCAATCCCATCCAATCTGCCTGTTTCAGTTTGGCAGGCCCAATCCATCATGGATTGTGCCACTTGGTCAATCTTAATTTAACGATTAACTTAGAGAATCTCCGAAACGCCATTTCAGTAATCCCAACAGTTAAATTCTGCAATGATTTAGAAGCTGTAGCTCACGCAATTCCAACTCTATCTCCGTCCGATCTATTCAATCTTACTCCGGAAATCAGTCCTCTAGAGGACAAGGATTCTAATAAAGCTGTTATCGCTCCAGGAACAGGTCTCGGGGAATCTCTAATAATGGGGGGTAAGAATGTTTATCCCACGGAAGGGGCACATACGGAGTTCGGCCCTCAATCAGAGGAGGAGGTACGTTTGTGGCGCTTTCTTCAAAAAACATATGGCCACGTTTCCTATGAACGTTTAGTTTCAGGACCTGGACTTCAAAATATTTACCACTTTCTTAAGGACGAGGACACCACTGACCCCAGTTTTAGTCCAGACCTTCAGCCTTGGGAAATAAGTGAGAAAGCACTCACGCATAGTTGTACATTTTGCATTAAGGCTCTAGACATCTTTGTCAGGGTTTTAGGCGCTGAGTCCGGCAATCTAGCCCTTAAGTCTTTAGCTTTAGGAGGGGTTTACCTAGGTGGTGGTATCCCGCCTAAGATAATGGATAAACTTAAGGATGGGACATTCATCGATGCGTTTCGTAGTAAAGGTCGTTTCTCAGACTTATTAGAAGGTATTCCAGTGTATGTTATCTTGAATCAGCGAGCTGCCTTACTGGGAGCAGCACACCTGGCAGCCAAAGAGTAAAACTATATCAGCGAATATATGGCTAATCCTTCCAGTATAGATCACTTAAGAAGCTACTAGTCCTTTGACTCTTTTCAGTCTTCACTTCATGATCAGGGTTATTTACTAAATGAAGCATTATTCTATAAAGGCTTTCGATCTCATCTTCTCTATCTATAAGATGAGATATTTCTTTTAATGAGTATCTTTTGCCTTGATTGGACTGTAGGAAGTTTATAACTAGATTCTTTAGCTTTATGACTTCACCTGCACCTTTTTTTCCTAGTTCAACTGCTGGTTGATGATAAGCATTTATATTTACGAGAAGAGCATAGAAACTAACTGCTCTCTCAAAGAGGGCAAGGAGAACTCCAAGAGAAAATTCATCTAACTTTTGGATTGTAATAGTCAGAGAGTCCCGACCCTTTGCCGCCAGAGCCTCTCTAGTACCTAATAAAAAAGCTTGAAGATAATCACCGCTGGTACTCTGATCAGCGATTATTGGAGAAATACCTTCTCTATCTTGCAAAACTTCAATGAAAGTAACAAAGAAATTATCTGGCCCTTCCAGAAGCTGTTGGAGATAGGAATGCTGATCAGTGGATCCTTTATTACCTAAAACTGCTATTCCCTGCCTTACTATCTTTCCATCTAAATCTACTTCTTTACCAAGGGATTCCATAATCAGCTGTTGCAAGTATTTAGTAAGCAATTCGAGACGGTCTTTATAAGGGAGCATAACCATCTGTTTTCCACCTTGACCGCCCGTTGCGGCGTACCACATCAAGGCAAGGATGGCAGATGGATTATTTGCTGTATCATCCTTACGGGTAATTTCATCACATTTCTCAGCACCTTGCAGGAGCAAATCAATATTAATCCCCTGGAGAGCCAACGGTAAAAGTCCTACTGCTGATAATACCGAAGTGCGTCCTCCGATCCAGTCCCACATGGGGAAAGTTGCTAGCCAACCTTCTCTCTTCCCGACACTATCGAGCAAACTTTCTAGTTGAGTGATACTTACAGCATGTTTAGCGAATTGTAACCCCTTTTGGCTATAGATATGTTTAACTTCCTCCATGCTGTTCCTGGTTTCTATAGTCCCTCCACTTTTAGAGATAACTATTACCAGAGTTTTGTCCAAGTCATCTTCTAAATGCGCAAGAACTCTATCTATTCCATCCGGATCGGTATTATCCAGAAAATAAGGCTGCAGGATATTCTTGTCACTATCCATAGCATCGGCTAAGAAACGTGGCCCTAGACTAGAGCCGCCGATACCAATCACTAGGACATTCTCAAACAAATTACCCTTTTCTCCACGGATTTTTCCCATATGGATATCTTTAGTGAACAGTTTTAAGGATTCAAGCGTGTGCTTAATCTCCTCAGCGATTTTTACATCGGGAGCTATGTCTGGATTTCTCAACCAGTAATGGCCAACCATTCTCTTCTCGTCAGGGTTAGAGATCGCCCCATTCTCTAGTTCTTGCATTTTTGCGTATGCTGATTCCATCTTTATTTCCATATCACTAAAGAAGCTTTCTTCAAACCTCATCCTGCTTATATCCAGTTGCAAGCCTATGTCCTCATCGGCGAAAAGATAGCGACTGAATCTATCCCAATAGTATTTTTTATCCATTCTGACACCTCAGATAACGTATTTTTTTTTGAACTGTGTTGAATTATATTCTCGGTGTTCTCTTATGTTTAACAGCAAGTTCTCTTAACCATTCACTTTTTCTTTCAGTCAGTGAATCCTTCTTCATACTCCATTCCCAGTTTCCGCTTATGGTACCAGGTGTATTCATTCTACCATCAGTATCTAGGAATAAGATGTCTTGTAAAGGAACGATTACCCAAGCAGACTCACTTTTGTAAACCTGAGTTATATAATCCTGGCAAATTTTCGATCCCATCTCATCTGTTAGCTCACAGTTTTGCACCTGACTATGCCAACCGATCAAGGTGTCATTGTCATGTGTTCCTGTATAATAAACGGTATTCTGAAAATCCATTTCTTCATCAGAATCTTGTTCAGATGGAGTCTCAAACTGAAGCACCCTCATCCCAGGAAAGCCTAGAATATTCCTAAGATTATGTACTTCAGGGGTTATGAAGCCCAGATCTTCTGCAATAAAGGGTAAACTCCCAAATTCCTCTTCCAGTGCCTCGAAAAACTTCTTGCCTGGACCCTTGAGCCAACGTCCATTAATGGCAGTGCTCTCTTCAGCTGGTATCTCCCAATAAGCTTCGAATCCTCTGAAATGGTCTAATCGGATAAAATCTGCTAATTCCAACTGGTGCTTAATTCTAGCCTTCCACCACATATAACCATTATCTGCGGCCTTCTCCCAGTCGTACAATGGATTTCCCCAATGCTGACCTTCTTCACTAAAGTAATCCGGTGGTACCCCTGCAGCCTTAAGTGTTTTCCCATTAGAGTCTAGTTTGAATAATTCTTGATTCACCCAGGTATCACAACTATCCCCGGCAACATAAATAGGTAAGTCACCAACTATAGTTATTCCTTGAGAATTGGCATACTTTTTCAAGTTTTTCCACTGTCTGAAGAATATATACTGGATAAAGCATTGGTATCCTATCTCCGCGTTCAAATCAGCTTTTAACTTTTCAAGAGTTACTTCATCTCTGGAAGCAATAGGGGCCTCCCATTGATACCATGGGAGTTGGTTGGCGTTATTCTTCAAGGCAACATAAAGACAATAATCATCAAGCCAGAAATTATTCTCTTCCTTGAAAGATAAATAATCCTCCAGACTTTGATGGCTTTCTGACTGTGCTAAAAGAATATTAAATTTTATAAATGCTTTTCTAAACATTTTTTCCTTAACTTCCGCGCTCACAGAGTAATCAGAGTCATCCGATTTATGGTCAATAGTTGGCAATGTATCTCTTGCTTCTTCTTCAGTAAGGAATCCATCTTCTATTAATGTTTCGATACTTATCAAAAGAGTATTGCCGGCGAAAACCGAGCTACTCTGATAAGGAGAATAGCCTGAACCCGGTGGATTCAAGGGGAGTATCTGCCATAGGCTTTGGCCCGATGTACTTAAAAAATCTACAAACTTTCTTGCTTCCTCTCCCATGTCCCCAACGCCCCACGATGAAGGTAGAGATGTAAGGTGGAGTAGCACCCCACAGGACCGTTCAAGTTTTTTGCTAGAAGGATTTTTCCAGGTGGAGTATATCACCTTACCCTCTAACGGCTGTATTTTTATTGTAAAACTTAATCTTTTTTCTTCATTTTCGCTTTTTTCTTCGTTTTCCTCTTCTAAAGAGTATTCCAATAACTTCTCTCCAGACAGGAGTTCCAATGAAAGCATTCTATCTAGCTTACTGTTTTCATCACCAGAAGAGAATATACCAGGAGTTATCTCTACCTCTATTTCCTCTGTGAGACTTCGGTTAACAAGAATGGTAATCTCCTCTTCTTTCCCACTAAGCTTATAACCATAGATTTCATCACCTGAGACGAAAGAGCTAAAATCACCTTGGTGGAAAACTCCATATTCCTTACGCAAGCGTAGAATTCTTTTGTACCATTCCTGGATCTCTGTATCCTCTCTGCCCCAAGGATAAGGGCCCCGATTGTAAGGATCGGCGAAGCCTTCCATCCCTACTTCATCTCCATAGTAAACACATGGAACCCCGGGGAAAGTCATCTGGATTAACGAAAGAAGCTTGAGACGTTTAACTGCGAGCTCTCTAGCTTGAGGTGCCAATCTAAATTCTTCTCTGGACTTGTCCTTAAAATGATCTTTTTCAGAAGCTTCTCCTAAAAGAGTAAGTATTCTAATCCTATCATGACTACCGATTAGGTTCATGGCCGCCAGAAAGTTCTCTCGAGGGTAATTCTCATATAAACTCATTATTCTGGTGTGAACCTCAGCGGAATCAATTTTTCCTAAGATAAAATCCAACAAGGTAATACGCCAGGGATAATTCATGGTGGCATCAAGTTCTTCTCCCCAGAAGTATTCTCTGCGCTTACCATAGCTTTCTTTGCGCGAGGCATCCTCCCAGACTTCACCTATTAGAACACTTTCCGGATTATTTGCCTTAACCGCTGATTTGAGTTCTTTGATGAATTCATCAGGAAGTTCGTCTGCAACATCCAGTCTCCAGCCTTTAACCCCTTTTGCCATCCAGTACCCGATGACGCTATCCGGACCGCCATAGATAAAGTCTCGGTAAGTTGGCTCCATCTCTTCGACATTGGGTAAGTCGTCTACTCCCCACCAACATTCGTAATCATCGCACCCCTTAACAAACCTATACCATTTATAGTAAGGAGAATCAGCTGATTGGAATGCTCCAATGGATGGATAATTTCCGTACTTATTAAAATATATGCTGTCGCTGCCAGTATGGCTGAAAACCCCATCTAAGATAATATGTATTCCTAATTTGTCTGCCTCTTGAATTAGGGTTTCAAAAGTCTCTTCATCTCCGAACATGGGATCTATCTTATGGTAATCTGCCGTATCATATTTATGGTTGCTGGAAGCTTCAAAGATAGGATTAAAATAGATAATGCTTATCCCTAATTCCTGGAGGTAAGGAAGTTTTTTTATGACTCCTGATAGGTTGCCTCCGAAAAAATTCCAACGGTTGATCCTTCCTTTTTGATCTTTGATATAGAATGGATTGTCGTTCCAATCTCCATGAATAAGGCTTCCCTTCTTAGGATTTAATACCTCTTGATTAGCATTCCCATTAAAAAACCTGTCCACAAATATTTGATACACTATTCCTTCTTTATACCAACTGGGTACCTCGGTAGGAAGATATACCGTTATCTGAAAAGAAGAAGGTTCGACTTCAGCGAGTACTCCTTCTCCTCCAAATTCCTGAGAGTTGTTCCCGTAATAATAAGTCTTATCCCCTAGATGTAAACGGAAATAATACCAGAGTAATCCTGGTTCATCACTTACTCTATATTCAACTTCAAATGTCTGCTGAATTTTACTATCCACTTCTTCGTTAACGATGCAAACCATGGGTATTAGCTTCTGACCCTCTTTTTCCCATAAGCGTAAACAGCATTCCTCTACAGGCACTTCAGAATAGGATTTAACTCGCAATATTATTTTCTGTTCACAGGGTACAGCCCCGAATGGTTGTCTGTAGAAAATCTCATGAGAATTATGATAAACCTTTGATATCGTCATTAATACTCTCCTGCCTGCGTAAGTGATTGATATAGCTCTCCATACTTTTTTGCTGACTTTGCCCAACTGAAATCGCTTTTCCTTGCATTCTCCGCTAGTCCCTTCCAAGCGACTTTGTCATCGTAAAAAAATCTCACTGCTCGTTGAATGGTAAAGAGCAATTCATGAGCATTATAGTTGGCAAAAGTGAATCCATTGCCTTCCCCTGTATATTCATTATAAGGATCAACACTATCTTTTAACCCTCCGGTCTCTCTGACAATTGGGATAGCGCCATAGCGCATAGCTATCATCTGGGCAAGTCCACATGGCTCAAATTGAGACGGCATGAGCAGGATGTCACTCCCTGCATATATTTTATGAGCCAAGGCTTCATTAAACACTAATTGTATGGCTACCTTGTGCGGATACTTAGCTGCAAAGTGTTCAAACATTTCCTCATATTTCTTATCTCCCGTACCAAGAACAACCAGTTGCAGATCCATGCTTAATATCTCTTCAAGCACATGAGCAACTAAATCCAGCCCCTTTTGGTCAACAAGACGAGAAATCATGGCTATAATAGGTAGATCTGTACGCACTGGAAGACTAAGTAGCTCTTGGAGATGTTTTTTATTCTCTTCTTTTTTACAAAGAGAACTTCGGTAGTTGACTACCAAATTAGGATCGTCTTGAGGATTGTACTTTTGGGTATCTAAACCATTAAGTATCCCGCAAAGATTATCTATTCTAGCCCTTAGTACGCCATCGAGTTGTTCACCAAAATAGGGGTGTATAATCTCATCTGCGTAGGTCTGACTGACAGTAGTTATATAATCTGCAGAAAGTAAGGCAGCCTTCATATAATTAATCCCACCATGGAATTCAAGCTTTTCCCAAGCAGAGACATGTCCACCCAAACCCAAAACATCTTCAAATACCTCAGCAGGGAAAACACCTTGATGTTTGAGGTTATGGATAGTAAACAATGTTTTGATGTCAAAGTAAAAAGGATTGTTGCCGTAATTCTCCTTCATTATAAGAGGAATGAGCGCAGTGTGCCAATCATTACAGTGAATAATATCAGGTTGAAAATCACCTAATTTTGTTAAACTCTCTAGTACAGCTTTGCTGAAAAAAGCAAACCGCTCCGCATCGTCCCAATAATCATAAAGTTTTTCCCTGTTAAAAAAATTTTCATTCTCAATAAGGTAATAATACACATCATTATAATGTAGTCTACAGAGGTTACACTGAATCTTTCTCCAAGACAATTCAACTTTGAACGTCGCAACATATTCAATCTGTTCTTGTAAATATACAGGAATGGAGCTATACCGAGGCATTATAACCCTTACGTCTATATTCTGTTCTTTTAAGGCGGCAGGGAGAGAGCCACCTACATCACCTAGACCGCCTGTTTTAGCCAAGGGAAAAGCTTCTGAAACGGCGAAAAGGATATTCATATTATTATCTCCTCCTCTCTGAATTAGACAACTGCTTTTTTAGAAATGACCATCGGAGAACCGTCCATACCTTTAAGTACAACTTTGTTATTAACTTTTACGTATTTATCTAGTATTACATTTTCTAAGACGGCATCTTTACCAATATCGCATCGTTGCATTATAATGCTATTTTTAATCTTTGCTCCCGGATGAATATTTACGCCTCGGAATAGGATACTAGAATTAACTTCTCCTTGTATAAAACACCCACTAGAAACTAACGAATCCCTAACGGCTGCCTTTGAAGCATACTTAGTAGGTGGATTATCCTTAATCTTAGTGTGGATTCTATTGGTTCCCATAAAAAGCTGACTACGAACGATAGGGTTAAGCATTTCCATGCTGCATTTATAGTAACTTTGAATAGAAATAATCCTTCCCAAGTAATCTTCAAATCTATAGCCGTACACTTTTAAAGTTTTTAAATTCTCCTCGATAACATCTATAAGATCCAAATATTCTATATTCTCATACCCTTTTAATATTTCCAAAAAAAGATTTCTGTTAATTATAAATATATCTACAAATAGGTCTCTTTGCTCATCTTTCTTCGGCCACTTCCCTGTTATGCTTGAAATCTTGCCATCATTATCTTTATTTAAAAATAATCCCTCTATCTCTGTATCAGAGTCTTGGCTAACATCCTTATAAACCATAGTTATATCAGCGTTGTTTTTTTCATGGCTTTCAATTACTGACCTAAAATCTATATTAAAGACGTTACTACATCCGGTAAGTACGACATAGTCTGACGTATCAAACTCTAAGAATTCTATATTGTTCAAGAAATCCTTAAGAGAAAACTTGTTGTTTTTTGACTGAAGACTATTATTTGAACCTGGAAGTACAAATAACCCACCGCATTTTCGATCAAGGCTCCATTCTTTTCCTGCCCCTAGATGGTCTAGCACAGGTCTATAATGGAAAGGAGTAATTATACCTACAGTTCTTAAACCTGAGTTCACCATGCTTGATAATGCAAAATCAAGTAGTCTATACCTACCAGCGAATGGGACTGCGGCGATAGGTCTATCCTTTATTATCCCTTGGAGAAACTCCTCCTTATGATTACTTGAAATAATCCCAATAGCCTTTTTCATGATAAGCCTCCTCCCATATATTACCTCCAACTCCGTATAACCGCACAGTAGCATGTGCGATAAGCGGATCATGGAGGCGGAGCGCGGCAGTTTACCGCTCCTTGCCATCCATGGCACCGCTGTATTTGTCCCTCCGTGGACTTTGCGACAGGAGATCGCTATTGCCGCTATTGCCGGAAAGCACTTGTTACTGTGCGGTTTACCACCAAAGCAGTAATATATCACGCCACGGAATTGCCGTAAATGTTCTTGCCTTCTTCTATGAGTGAATCTTCATTAATAATGCTGTTATCTTCTATAACTGTGATACCAGATTGTCTGGGATTACCACCAATTTTGATGCCTATGGAGGAGTATTCTTTGATTACTGCTTTTTCACCTATGATAGCCTTACGTACATAGGACTCATTAAGAATTTGGGCATCAGGTAGAATAATCGAATCCTCTACTTTGGCCCCTTCTCCAATAAATACCCCAGGAGAAATAATAGAGTTAACCACCTCTCCCAAGATAGTACAACCGTTACTCACTAGGCTATTGTTCACCTTAGCGAAAGTGCCTATATACTGAGGCGGGAGTATGTCGGTATTAGATAATACCCTATTATTGGATTCGAACAAGTCTAGTTCCGGATTGTCCTTAAGCAATTCCATATTGGCGTTATAGTAGCTCTCTATCGTCCCCACATCTTTCCAATAACCTTGAAAGCGATAGGCTGAAAGCCTTTTTCCTTGCTTAAATAAGGCTGGAATTATATTTTTACCAAAATCATTCTCAGACTTAGGATTAACTTCATCTTCGATCAAAGCTTTACGGAGTACACTCCAATTGAAAATGTATATCCCCATGGATGCTAGATTGCTATCGGGTTTTGCGGGTTTCTCGCTGAATCTTACAATTTCATTATCCTTATTAGCTGTTATAATTCCAAAACGGTTCGCTTCTTCCCAGGGAACTTCAATAACCGAGATGGTTACATCAGCGTTCTGTTCTTTATGAGCTTTCAGCATAGGATTATAGTCCATCTTATAGATATGGTCACCTGAGATTATAAGGACGTATTCAGGATCATAGTAGCTGATAAAATCAATATTTTGGTAGATAGCATTCGCTGTCCCTTTATACCATCTTCCTCCTTGCTCTCCAACAAAGGGCGGTAATATATGAACTCCACCATGTGAATTATCTAAATCCCAGGCAGAACCTATCCCTATATAAGAGTTGAGCAAAAAAGGTTTGTACTGCGTTAATACCCCAACGGTATCGATATTTGAATTGACGCAGTTACTAAGGCTAAAATCAATTATTCTGTATTTACCTCCAAAGGCTATTCCCGGTTTTGCTATGTGTCTTGTCAAACAACCTAACCGGCTCCCTTGACCACCGGCTAGGAGCATGGCGACCCACTCTTTTTTGTGCATCTTCCCATCCCTTTCCACATTATAATCAACAAGACTACGCCTACACATACTGTTACCAGTAACTCTACTTAGTCCTCCAAATGTCTTTGGCATACTGTCTAATAGTTCGGTCACTGGAGAACACTCCTGATTGTGCTATATTAATTAGCGAAGTCCTATACCATTTTTCTTTGTTGGTATACAACTCGTTAATTTTATTAAAAGCATCCATGTATGAACTGAAGTCTTTGAGAATAAAATACTCATCATTATCTCTTATAAGGGAATCGTAAATAATTCTAAATTCACCGCCTGCTTCACTGAAAAAGCCATTTATTAGCTGGTCAACGACTTTCTTCAAACGAGGATGATCATGGTATTCATCCCAAGCTTTATACCCACCATTACGATAGTACTCCATCACTTTTTCTGCAGTGAGTCCAAAAATAACTACGTTCTCATCCCCAACTGCATCACGAATCTCTACATTAGCTCCATCCAACGTGCCTAAAGTTATCGCCCCATTCATCATGAACTTCATATTTCCGGTTCCCGATGCTTCACGGCTTGCTGTAGATATTTGCTCGCTAACGTCGGCAGCAGGATATATCTTTTCAGCTAAGGTAACATTGAAGTTTTCCAGAAAAACCACCTTTATTTTCCCCTGAATATCTTTGTCGTTATTGATTTTTTCTGCTAATGTGTTAATCAATTTTATAATAGTTTTAGCATAATGATAACCTGGTGCTGCTTTGCCCGCGAAAATAAAAGTATGGTCATTTGCAATGAGGTTAGGATTATCCTTCATCCGGTTGTATAGGTCCATTATCTTAAATATATTAAGCAATTGACGTTTATAAGCATGGATTCTTTTGACTTGGACATGAAAGATAGAGTCAGGATCCAGTTTTATCCCCTGTTTTTCTAAAACAAGATCAGCTAAATAAACTTTATTCTGACGTTTGATCTTATCTAATTCACCCAGTAAAGTTTGATCACCAGCATGTTCCATTAAATTTTGTAAATCATCAGCTTTTTCAATCCAAGTCTCACCTATCGATTCGTTAATGAATTTAGCAAGATTAGGGTTAGCCTCTAGTAGAAATCTTCGATGACTTACACCATTTGTCTTATTATTGAATTTATAGGGATAAATCATATAGGAATCTTTAAGGACAAAGTTCTTTAAGATTTGAGTATGGAGATAGGCAACACCATTAACGGAATGACTGCCAATTATCGCTAGGTTTGCCATCCGAACTTGCCCATTACGGATGATACTTGTGTTATTAATAAGCTCATTATTATTTGGATACCTCTGGTTTATTTCTTTTTTATATCTAGAATCTATTTCCTCTATAATCATATAGATACGTGGCAGAAGATATTTAATAAGATCGATTGGCCACTTCTCCAGAGCTTCGGGCAAGATTGTATGATTGGTGTATGAGATAGTATTAACGGTGATATTCCAGGCTTGTTCCCAAGTCATTCCCTCATCATCCATGAAGATTCTCATAAGTTCAGGAATACAGAGTGCTGGATGGGTATCATTAATATGAATCGCGATTTTACGCGAAAATCCATTTAGGGAACCGTTCTTTTTCCTATAACGACGGACAATAGCTGCCAATCCTGCTGCAGTAAAAAAGTATTCTTGTTTGAGTCTAAGCTCCCTTCCAGCATGACTGCTGTCTTCAGGGTATAAGATATAGGATATCGCTTCAACTTCCGACCTGTAGCTTACTGCTTTGGAATAATCCCCTCGGTTAAAAGAAGCCAAGTCAAACCCCTCTACTACAGGCTCAGCACTCCATAGTCTAAGGTTATTAATATTTTTGGTGTTATTATAACTCACTACAGGTATATCATAGGGAACAGCCAAGACAGGTTCATAGTCTTCATGGATAAAAGTCAATCTGTCTTCTATCATTTTTGGCCTGACATTCCCCTTAAAACGAACAACTACAGCCTTATCCGGTTTGCGGATTTCCCATGGATACCCGTTCTTCAACCAGTTATCAGGAACTTCAACTTGAAAACCGTTGACAATTTTTTGTTGGAATAGGCCATACTTATATCTGATTCCATTACCATGTCCCGGAACACCCAAGAATGACATGGAATCGAGGAAACATGCTGCCAGTCTACCAAGTCCCCCATTTCCCAAGCCTGCATCACTCTCTTGGGCAATAAGCTCTTCAATATCCATACCTAGTTCTTCTAGTCCTTCTCGGACAATATCCTTGATACCAAGGTTTAAGAGATAGTACGAAAGCAGCTTACCTATAAGAAATTCCATTGAAAAATAATAGACCTGCTTTACTCCGTCTTCAGAATATGAACTATTGGTTTTGGCCCAATGACCACTTATCTTATCTTTAATCAACATAACCAAGGAATTATAGCGTTCCCAGGGTGTCCCCTCATCAATAGTTTTGGCTTCTACTTCTTCGAACTTCTCCATATAATCCTTTATGAAACTATTTTTATCTGTAAACATAATTACCTCCACAGTAAATCAACACAAATTTAGATATATTCAGCAATATTCTTAAATATAACCCCGCCTAGGGGTGGTATTTTAATCGAGATTGAGAAATCTTGGCCTTGATAAGGATCCCTTGTTGCCTCTAAGGCAACATCATTGGTCCACCCTGAGCCTCCATACTCGCTGGCATCAGTGTTCATTATTTCTTTGTAAAATCCTCCGCAAGGTACACCTACCCGAAAGCTTTCATGCGCTTCGGGGAGAAAGTTAATAAGAATTAGAGCAGACTCTTCTTCATCAAGAGTCCTTCTTAAAAAGATCAAAATGCTTTGGGAGCAGTTATCCGCTTCGATCCATTTAAACCCCTGCCAATCTTTATCGTTCTCCCAGAGAGATTGCTCTTGACGATATATATGGTTTAGAATTCTGATATAATCTTGGTATTTATGATGCAACTCAAATTCTAAGAGAAACCATTCGAGACTGCAACTATCCTTCCACTCGATAAACTGAGCAAATTCTCCTCCCATAAATAAGAGTTTTTTACCGGGATGACAAAGCTGGTATAAGTATAATGCTCTTAATCCTGCGAATTTTTGCCAATAGTCACCGGCCATTTTCTCAACTAGTGCTCTTTTTCCATGCACTACTTCATCATGCGAAAGAGGCAGAATAAACTTCTCGGTAAAAGCGTAGGTCAGAGAAAAGGTGAGAAGGTTATGACTGTTCCTCCTTTGTTCAAAAGGGGTCTGCATATATTCTAAGCTATCATTCATCCATCCCATATTCCATTTATAATTAAAACCTAGTCCTCCATCGTAAGGGGGCTTAGTAACCAGAGGCCAATCAGTAGATTCTTCGGCAATCATTAGCGCTGAGGGATAATTGGTCAAAACAACCTCATTGAGCTTTTGGAGGAAAGCTATCGCCTCAAGATTTTCCCTTCCTCCGCGAATATTGGGACTCCATGAATCTGCGTCGATCCCATAATCCAAAAACAACATGCTGGTCACTCCGTCTACCCTAATCCCGTCTATGTGATAGAAATCAAGCCAAAATAAAGCATTGGATATCAAGTAGCTCCATACCTCAGTTTTGCTAAAATCAAATTTATAAGTACCCCATTGCAGATGTTCATGACTTTCGTAGAGCGGAGTACCGTCGAACCGCGCTAACCCATGAGCATCTTTACAAAAATGACCAGGAACCCAATCTAAGATGACACCTATTCCGGCCTGGTGGCACTTATCAATGAAATACATCAGGTCATGGGGTGTTCCATATCTACTGGTTGCAGAGTAGTACCCTGTAATCTGATATCCCCAAGAGCCATCAAATGGATGCTCCATTACCGGTAGGAGTTCTATATGAGTAAATCCCATATCTCTGGCATAAGGAACTAATTCATCGGCCAAGTCTCTATAGCTATAGAAATTATTATTTTCTTTACGTCTCCAAGACCCAGGATGTACTTCATAAATCAACATGGGCTTTGATCGCGTGGAGTACTCCTCTTGCTTTTTAATCCATTGGTCATCGCCCCACTCGTATCCATCCAACGAGTATACTATGGAAGCTGTCTGAGGACGAACCTCCGTAAAGAAAGCAAATGGATCTGCTTTAAGCAAAACCTCTCCAGATGCTACTTCTATCTCATATTTATAAAGAACTCCTATATCGAGATTGGATATAAATATACTCCAAACACCAGTTGAGCCAAGACATTCCATTTTGTGAGCAAGGCCTTGCCAATTATTAAAATCGCCTACAACACTCACCCTGATAGCATTAGGAGCCCACACTGCGAAGTGAACACCTGTACTGCCGTCCAAACTTCCTCTGTGAGCTCCAAACTTTAGGTAACTATGAAAAAACTCTCCTTGGTTGAATAAATATAGTTCTTCTGGCCTGAGGTATCCCTTTTCAGCCATGTATTGACTCCTTTAGATATATTGTTTTTTGATTTTCTATTCTGACTTCATTCTATCACTTATTGTTCTGTTCTTAAAGGATAGTAACAATTATTTCATAATTGTTCTATAAAATATTAACATTTTTATTATCTTTTTGATCAGTCTTCTTTAAATAATTCCCTTTTCAACATGTCATATCTATCAAACCCAATTCTTATAGTCATGACAAGAGCCAAGAAGATACTGAGTATTCTTGTTACGAAGATAGCGATCATGATTGCCATCTGATATTTAACCGCTACTGCCGGCGAAGACCCCCCTAAGATTTGCCCTGTCATCATTCCTGGTAGAGATACTAACCCAATTGTTGCTATTGAAGCAATAATTGGGTTGACCGACGCTTGAATGCTTTCGCGAATATATGGAAGAAGAGCTTCTCTTCTGTCTGCTCCAAGTGCCAAAACTGCAAGGTATTTTCTTTCCATCTTTTTAATATTATTAAGGAAGTTGTTAAGCCCTACGATATTTCCACTAAGCAGATTGCCCAGTATCATTCCACCGATAGCTATAAGATACTTAGCATCTAACATATTATCCAAGCTCACGATTAAGGTATTAAAATAGATAAGCATTAGTAAAACAGGTATAGCGATGGACATAAAAATAGGTATACTGAAGGTCTTTAATTGCAAGTTGCTGGAAGTGATAACCGAAATTGTAGAGGCAATAATCATTACCAGAACCCAAAGAAAGTTTAACCAGATGTTGTTTAATTCGAAGATGTAGTTTAGAAATATTCCAATTAGAAAGAGCTGGATGCACATCCTTGCGACCGCTACCGCTGTCTTTCTACCTAGATTAAGACTCAAATAATAATTAAATAGCAACGGGATAACAAGAAGCACTAACGCTAGAATAAGAGACAATAAGCTCAGGTCCTTACTTCCCATCATTGTCCCTCCCTTGGTTTAGTCCAATCGAGTACCGACATCTTACCATCTTCATTCCACTCTTTATCATGGGAGATTACAATAACGACAGCAGGGATTTGCAAGAAGTAATCCCTTATTTTATATTTCAAATTAACGTCTAAAGCAGACGTAGGTTCATCCAGTAAATAAATCTTCCTATCTAATAATAATAGAACTACCAGCATCAGCCGCTGTCTTTCCCCGCCTGACAACTCATCAACATTCTTTTCTAAAACTCCTCGTCCGAGCTCAAAGTGATCAAGCAGACCAAATAGATGATCTTCATTGATAGTTAAACCTCTATTAAACTTATAATTTAGGATGGTATTCATTACTAACCTAACCAGACCAGATGGAACATCAACATCCTGGCTGAGATAACCAATCATACTACGTAACTCCGTTACTGTATCGGCGGTGAGTATGGTTCCATCAAAACTAACTTTTCCTTCATCAGGCGAAGTAAAGCCTAGCAACAGTCTAAAGAAAGATGTCTTTCCTGTACCTGAAGGAGCATTGAGAAGTAATTTTACGCCATCCTTGATTATGTAGTTGAAGTTATCGAAAATCTTACAGTCTTTATAC
>JAGXFZ010000075.1 GCA_024637055.1 Gracilibacter sp.
AAGATAATTAGTGAAGTTCTTAATTTAATTACCCAAGCTATATTCCCCAAAAAAAAATAGGTTATTAAAGTAAATAGTTAGACAGAAGCGATTACTTCTATCTAACTATTTTTATGTTACGCCAGTATATGTATTAAACCCAGGTAGCTCTGGGAATTTGACTTTCTATGTAGGTAATTGGAATGAGGGGCTGTTTATGATATAGTATAAAAGTCGTTTCCGTATATCAGTTTTAGGCTAGTCAAAGAAGAGAGATGATGTAAAATAGATATCAAGAATACAAAAGCACTTCCTATTATCGCAGGGGTAGCCACAGCGATTATATGGGGGGTTTCTTTTATCTTTACGAAAGATATATTAAGCCATACCTTTCCAAGTCAGGTCATAGGACTGCGTTTTGCTTCAGCAGTAATTACACTTATGGTATTAAAGGCTCTAGGTATTATTAGGGTTGACCTAAAGGGTAAGGGCTGGAAAGCATTAATACCATTATCTCTCTTTCAACCAGGTCTTTATTTCATGGGTGAAACTTGGGGAGTGAAATGGACCACAGCTTCCGAGGCTGGTATGATTATTGCTCTAGTCCCTGTAGTTTCGACAGTTATGGCAGGTATTTTCCTAAAAGAAAGAGTCAATTTTTTGCAATTTATGTGCATACTGACATCGATTGTTGGAGTTTTTGTTATCGTCTCTACCCGAGGGGAGTTGAGATTTGGTGAGCATTTATGGGGTATAATGGCTCTATTTATAGCAGTTATAGCCCAAGCAGCGTATAGTATACTTTCGAAAAAATCATCTCAAAGATTTACCTCAGTCGAGATTACTTATATTATGATGTGGTCAGGGATGATTCTTTTTAATACCATGGGTATTATTCAAAGCTTATCTACAGGAACCCTAGGCATTTATCTAAGTCCGTTAAGTATCCCCAGTGTAACCCTAGGAATACTTTATCTTGGAGTCATTTCGTCTGTCTTCGCTTTCTTTATGTTCAACTATGCGTTGGCTAACCTTAAGATTAGCCAAACAACTACCATGCTCAATTTGGTTACGGTTGTTTCGGTATTTGGAGGAGTTATATTCCAAAATGACCCCTTCGGTTGGCTTCAGGCTGTGGGGATAATACTCATTCTTATAGGTGTATGGGGTACCACCATCTTCGGAGAAAGACAAAAAAATATAATCGAGGATAAAAGTCTAAAAATATAGTACCGTCATCTTTCTACTCTAGTAGCTCTTACTATGTTCAGATTTTACTAGGATTAGTGGTATAATTAGATAAAATAACATAGCGTGGTGAAAAAAATATGAAAAAGTTAGAAAAAATATTGGTAGCAATTATTCTATTATCAAGTGCTATAGCTATGGGAGTCATGATGATTTCTAAATCAGACGATCAAAATAAGAATATTGTTATTACTGTTGATAACAAAGTGATAGAAAAAATCTCATTGAATAAAGCAAATGAGACTAGCCTCTATGATTTCAACTTCGATAGTGATATAGGTTCAATTGAAACTAGAAATGGAAGAGTAAGAATGCTTGAAATGAGTAAGGAAATTTGCCCGAAGAGCATTTGCTCAGAGACAGGCTGGATTGATAATTCTTACAAATCTATCGTATGCCTCCCCAATAAAATAGTCGTTACGATTGAATCGGAAGGTCAAGAAAATGAAGTTGATATGGTGGCCAGGGAGTCACATGGGACGTTTCATTTAGGGTAGTGGAGCATATGTTTGCGTTTTACACATGATTTTATTATATTTTTATAGTGCTTTGATCAATCGTTGTTATATCATCATATTCACTAAGATCTTTAATAAGTTTGAACATGGCTTTATCTTTCATTTTAGCTTCTATCATCACGTCAAAATCTCGATTTAATTTTTTGGTTAAACTCAAAAAATTCGTTAAAGAAGAGGCTTCAATATAGTCGGCGTGGTGACGACAACTTTTCTGATCTTTTGGGCTCGAGACATGGATTTTTGGGCGGAAATCAGTCCAGGTGTCCCATATCTTTGGTATTAATTCTTCGAGATCTCCTTTTGGATTACAAGTATGATGATGGAGATCAAGAACCATTGGAACCTTTAGTTCCTGACATACTTCGAGAACTTCTTCTGCGGTATAGATTTTATCGTCGTTCTCTAAGACGATTCTAGACTTAACGCCATGAGGCAAGCGGGAGAAGTTTTTTTTAAATCTTGCTATAGACTGTTCCCTATCACCATAGAATCCTCCAAGATGAGTCACCAACTTGTATTGTTCTTCCAGTCCCATGGCGTTAAAGATATGGTCATGATATTCTAAATCTTTTACTGAGTCACTGAAAACTTTCTCATTAGGGGAATTGATAACAGTGTAATGATCAGGATGAGCACTTACTCTTATTTTTGCTGTCTTAATTAGGTTTCCAATCATTTCGAATTCTTTTTTAAAGATATCTATGTAGTTCCATTCGAATTCAAGTGGATATGTTGCAAAAGGAATAAGTTTTGAGGTCAGACGGTAAAGATGTATCTGTTCTTCCATGTTGTAACGGATTATTCGTAAGGTGTTCTCAAGATTCTCAGATGTAATCCGACGGAGCTTCGTAAACTTAGGCTCAGTTCCCCCTATCTTCGCAAGATTCTTGAGGGTAATAGTCTTTGATGTTGAAGAATTACTTAAATTGAGAGCGATGGCTACATATCCAAATCGAATGTCCATCTATATTTTGGCCTCCTAGGTATATTATTGAGATGGGAATAAAATCATATCTGATAAGTAGGTGTAGGGAAGAACTTGTAACTATTATAGGAGTCATCTTCTAGTATTTGCTTTAATAAAGCGGTTATCCATGGACATAATAAAATACTTAAGTGAAAATCTTTTAGAAGGATTGCAATACTAATGCGAAAAGATATTTAAGCTTTAAAGCGTAGATTCCCTTTTCCCTCCATGGTAATATATTAAATGTTAATAAAAAAGATTGAGTGTGGTATATGCTAAGCCAATTTTTGGTTAAACATTTTATTAAAGATTATAACAGAATAGAGTTATCCGAGGTTCGAGGCAGATATGGTTATTTGAGCGGTATTGTTGGAATTTTAGCCAACACAATTTTGTTTGTTATTAAACTTACTACAGGTTTGATGATCAATAGTATTGCTTTTATAGGAGACGCTTTTAATAACTTAATGGATGCAGCCTCATCTTTGGTTACAATCATCGGGTTTAAGTTGGCAAGTAAACCTGCTGACGAAGAACATCCTTTTGGACATGGCCGTCTTGAATATATCTCGGGATTAATTGTTTCGTTTCTAATCATTTTAGTCGGCTATGAGCTATTTAAGTCTTCCATCGATCGAATTATTAATCCTGTGCAGGTTAATTTCAGTCTACCTGCTTTCTTAATTGTAATCTTTGCGACTGACCAAAGAGACAATAAGTCCTCTGCTAGGAGAAGTCCCTGAACAAGAACTTATCGTGAAGATCAGCCAGAAAATTCTTAGTCATGAGAAGGTGGTAGGTATCCACGATTTAGTAGTTCATACATATGGTCCAGGTCGGTACATGGCTTCGATACATGTAGAACTCCCGGCGGATCATGATTTTATTGAAATGCATGAATATGTTGACTTGATAGAACGTCGTGTTACTAACGAACTTGGAATTCTTCTTACCGTTCATATGGATCCCCTAAACCTAGATTGTGAAGAGATCCAAAATGCACAGAATGAGCTAAAAGAAATTCTGAAGGAATTTCCTGAGGCGCTTTTTTTTCATGACCTACGTATAGTTGGTAAAGGTGAAATCAAGAATTTTGTTTTCGATTTGGTTGTTAAAAGTGGAACTACAAAAAGAGAAGAAAAGAATCTGCGGTTAGCTATCAATAAAAAAGTTCAAGCGAGGTACCCCCGTCAAAATTGTGTTATCACTTTTGATCATAATGACATGTTAGTAAGCGATAAGTAATATACGAAGAAAAGAGATTAATTAAAAATGGAATTAGAAGTAATTATTATTGTTTGTCTTTTTGTTTTCCTGGCTGGTCTCATAGATTCTATAGCCGGAGGAGGCGGACTAATATCTTTGCCTGCATATATCGCTTCAGGACTTCCTGTTCATATGGCGTTGGGATGCAATAAGTTTTCATCAGCTTTTGGGACCATTATATCCTCGATTAGATTTTGGAAGAATAAAAAAGTACATATTAAAACGGCTGTTATATCTATCGTCGCTGCTTTAATAGGGTCAGCTTCTGGAGCCAAAGCAGTGTTGTATGTAGACGACTATATTTTTAAGATTATACTCATACTGGCAATTCCCATTGTGGCAATATTTGTGTTCCTTAAGAAAGACTTCGGTAGCCAGAATGAAGTGGACAGCTTGAAGCAGGGAAGGGTAATGATCCTATCAGCCATAATAGGTTTGGGGATCGGTTTTTATGATGGCTTTCTGGGTCCGGGAACCGGGACCTTTCTAATTTTTAGCTATACCATCCTGTTAAGGTTTGATTTGGTTACAGCTTCTGGCAATGCTAAATTGGTGAATCTATCATCTAATTTGGGTGCACTTGTCATTTTTCTAATTAATGGGCAGGTTTATTTTGCTTTGGCTATCCCGGCAGCTTTTTTCGGAGTTGCAGGCAATTTTATTGGCTCTGGCCTTGCCCTGAGACAGGGCGGTAAAATTATTAAACCCGTATTTCTAATAGCCTTGTTATTACTTATTCTTAATCTTATTTATAGTCTGATTGGTAAGGCATAATCAATATCGGAGTTAGAACATTGGGATTCTCTCCGCTAATTCTAGTATTTTAAAATAGTGAAGTTATCTTGAAATAAAGCCCAATTTTGAGGGAAGGGATACCCTAGAGCCCAGTAACTTATTCCATTAAGCTTATAATCCTTTACAGTGTCAAACTTAGCTTGAGCACTGCGCGCGTCTTCAAACCATACTTCATGTCCTCTTCCTTGTTCATCTGTATACCGATAGAAAGGTGATTGCGTTACGGAGTCATATTGAATATTGGCACCATAATTTATAGCCCTTACCATAGCTTCCTGGACACTGAAGGTTTCTGCTTCCTGGCCTTGGATATGAGGAAGCAGCCAATCCCTAGCATATATTTGGAATCCAAAGTAGATTTTTTCTCTGGGAATAACAGTGATTGCATAGTCCAGAACGCGCTTTATTTGATTTAAAGGTGAGATGGCTTGAGGAGGACCTTTACGCCAGCCCCATTCGTAGGTCATTAATATAACGAAATCTACGATTCTACCATGAGCTTCATAGTCATGTGCTTCATATAGTAATCCTTTTTGTTCTCCGGTGGTTTTGGGAGCTACTGCAGTAGATACAAAAAAACCTTCTGCATGCAAGCGGGTAACTGTAAGTTCCAGAAAACGATTATAAGCTTCACGGTCAATGGGAAGAACATTTTCGAAGTCAACGTTTAGTCCTAAGTATCCCTTTTCTTTCATCACATTAATGATATCATTAAGTAAACGTTCTGTAATCACTGTACTATTTAACACTATATGGGCAAGATTTTCTCCTAAAGAAGTTGTAGTGAAGTTTGTGATCGACATCATAGGAACAGCCCTTTCTTCTCGAGCAGCTTGGATTGCCGGTAGATCAAAAATGGACTGCAGACTTCCATCCTCATTAATTAAATAAGCAAATGGGCTCAAGTAGGAGAGGAATGCACCGTCTTTTTTAACAACTGGAACAGCATTGTCTCCGTATAAATAAATATAACCATTTACGTTTATTGGTGGTTTTGGTTTACTAGGAATAACTAATACCGTACCTGGATAAATAAGGGCTGGATTAACGATATTATTGGCCTTTATAAGGTTTTGTAATGAAATACCATATTTCTGGGCGAGTTGCCATAAAGTTTCACCGGGTTGTATACTATGGGTAGATGCTGGGATATAGATTACCAATCCCGGATATATACTTTCAGGATTGGTAATTTCGGTATTATTCTCAAGGATTGATTGAACAGTTGTATTATATGTCTGAGCAATCTTCCATAAGTATTCTCCAGACTTCACAATATGATAGATACCTTCGCTGGGGATGATCAAGGCTTGACCAATAACGAGTTGATTCGGATCAAGTAGTTCATTAGTCTCTATTATGTCTGCAATCGGTATACGGTAGGAACTCGCGATTTGCCATAGTGTTTCTCTGGTTTTTACCACATGAATTAACATTTTGTACCTCCTCACAGGATTACTGGTAATAATATATGCAGGAATCTTCGGAATGGAGATAGTGAAGGTTTTCTCTTCCAGGTAAGAAGGATTTTACTAACTTTAATGTAATATGTAATAAGAAAATAACTACTCATTCATCTCATAGTTAAACTTAACTTTGGTTTAAAGAAGTGAGGAAGATAAATGAAAAAAACTATTCGTTACAGCTTATTAATTATTCTATTAAGTTTCATACTTATACAAGTTATCCAAATACCCCAGGTTACTGCTCAGGAAATAGATAAGACTGTGACGATCCTATTTACGCATGACCTGCACGATAATTTCCTACCTGTAAAGGACTCACAAGCTAGCGTAATACTAGAGTCAGGTGGATATTCTAGATTACTAAGCGCAGTTTCTGCTGCAAAGAAGGTAAATCCTAGTGCTTTATTATTGGATGCAGGAGACTTCTCTATGGGAACACCTTTTCAAACAATATTTAAAAGTGATGCTCCGGGGCTTAGAATTATGGGAGAGATGGGATATGATGCAGTAACACTTGGCAACCATGAATATGATTATAGAGCTTCAGGCCTTGCTGATAGTTTGAATGCTGCCAAAGAAAGTGGAGATAGATTGCCCCAGATTGTGCAATCGAATGTTACATTTCCGACAGATGAATACGGAGATTTAACGCCTTCTTTAACATCTCTAAAGCATGCTTACGAGGACTACGGAGTTCAAGACTATGTACTAATAGAAAGAAATGGAATAAAAGTAGGGATTTTTGGCTTGATGGGAGAGGACGCTGCTTCTAAGGCTCCAATGTCTGAAGTCAAGTTTACTGACTCTATAGAAAATGCCCAAAGGATTATCAAAGTATTGAAAGAAAAGGAAAAAACAGATATAATTATTTGTCTATCCCATTCTGGAACATGGGAAGATACTTCGAAATCTGAGGACGAGGTGCTTGCTCAAAAAGTTCCTGAAATAGATGTAATCATCAGTGGTCACACACATACAAAGTCCGAAGAACCGATTATGGTAGGGAAGACGATTATAGCTTCCGCTGAAGATAGTGGTAAATATTTGGGTGTTATCAAAATATCACAGGAACCAAATCTAGAGTGGAAGTTGGATAATTATTATTTGCAGCAAATTGATAGTCGCTTACCTAATGATTCTTACATCTCGGAAATAATTAATCAAAACAAGGAACTAGTAGAAAAGAAATATTTTAAGCAATTTGATATGAGCTATGACCAAGTTTTGGCAGTATCATCCTTTGACTTTGACACAGTGGATACAATGTATGCAAACCACAATGAAGCACCACTTGGGAATCTTGTTAGTGATGCCTACATATACGCTGTCAAAAAGGCTGAGGGACTAAACTATGTTCCGGTCGATGTGGCAATTGTTCCAGTCGGTACTATCAGGAGTTCGTTCTTCCAAGGAAATATAACCGTTGCAGATACCTTTAGTGTAAGCTCCTTGGGAATCGGACCGGACAATATTCCGGGTTATCCTTTACTTTCGGTATACCTTACTGGTAAGGAATTAAAAACAGTTTGCGAGGTAGACGCCTCAATTTCTCCGATTATGAATGACGCCCAACTTTTCATTTCTGGAATGAATTTTAAGTTTAATCCAAACAGACTTATTTTCAACAAGGTAACTGATACTTCTCTGCAAAGATCTGATGAATCTCTGGAGAAGATTGATGACCAGAAACTGTATCGTGTTGTAGCCGGATTATACTCCGCACAGATGTTGTCAGTTGTCGGCGATAAATCTTTTGGGCTGTTATCTATTGTGCCAAAAACAAAAGAAGGAATCCCTATAACAGATTTTGAAGCACAAGTTGTAAAAAACATAGCAGGTGGAAACAATAAGGAAGTAAAAGAATGGCTAGCTATTGCCGGGTATCTGCAATCTTTCAATCAAGTAGATCAAGTTCCTCACATTCCGCAATACTACAGTGAAACACACGGTAGAAAAATCGTTGAAAATGACTATCATATCTCTGCGTTGCTAAGTACTCCAAATAGAATTGCACTCACAGTATATACTATTGTTATAGTTATTGCTGTGCTGCTGGTTTTCATCGTATTTAGAATATCAACCAAAAAGAAACGATTAGAGCGCAATAGTCATAAGTTTTCAGACGTTATAGAGTAATACTCAGTTTGAGAATACTTACAAAATCTATAAGCAATGATATTATTAATTGAAATTCCAAAGAAAGAAAATGAGGAAGTGAAATAATGAAGCTTTCAAGAACAGGATTTAAAAATGAACAAAGCTATCAAAAAGGACATGGACAGTACGAGGAATATCAAAGATGTGAATTTTGCAATGTACCAATATTTCGTAATCCTTGTAGTGATGTAAGAAGTAGCGATATTTTTAAAGGTCGAGGTAAAATACTTTGTAATAAGTGTGCAGCGATACTAGAAAAGATGCCGGCAGAACAAGCACTGCAAGCTTTAAATAATGCTTTTGAGACTTATTCTAAAGAGTAAAGTAAAAAAATGGCCTGGTATATAAATACCAGTGCCATTTAAAAACATTTGTTTTTTAAGAAAGAGTTACATTTGTAGCTTGAGGTCCACGGTCACCTTTTTCTACATCAAATTGTACTTTTTGCCCTTCGTCAAGTGATTTATATCCTTCGGATTTTATCGCAGAAAAATGTACAAAAACATCTTCTCCGCCTTCTCTTTCGATAAATCCAAAGCCTTTTTCGGGATTGAACCATTTTACAGTACCTTGCATTAGTAAACACACCTCCAAACGATTTATGGGATCAATTTTTTGAGATTGGTTTAGTCTCGTTATTATTATCTTAATAGAAAGCGAAACTTATTCTTAGAATAATTAGCCTAATTGGGAATTAAATACTATCTAGTCAACCTAAGTGCTATACAAATTTATATTAAAGACTGAAAAACATAACAAAGCTTATCTTTGATTTCTTTTAACCTGATGCTATCAAGTTCATTAGGAATAATAGAAATTTTTTCAACATCAGGCAAATATAGGCTCCGATTAATTTCAAGTTGAATCCAAGGTATGTCACTCTGGTTACCATGATGATAGCTGATGTAACCGCCCGCAAAGGGGCTGTTTAATGTGACCAGAGTTTGTTGGCTATCTTTAGGAATAAATGATTCGAATTGTTTATGAATGTTTTCTTGAAGTTTAAAAAGGAGGTCGGTTGGTGCGGTGATGGGTTCATTCAGTGGATAACCTGTTGTGGATCCTCGATTACTAATACAAAACAAAGGCCTTTTGTCTCTGCTTAACATTGTATGACAATCTATTGCCATTATAACTTTTCTGTTTTTGGTGGCTGTTCGTAATCTTCGATGATAAGGTGTATGGTATTTTTGGAGAAGATGGCGAACCTCCTGTTCAGATAATCCCTCGGATTGCTCCCAAATTTGTTGCCCATCAACCGCAACAGTCTTAACAACCCCGTCAGGATTGGAAGGGGGTAAATCATCTTGGCTCCTATTCATATCCACTACTAACCTTGCGATATCCGTATCTACATATTCTTCTGCTGAATCTCTGAAGTCATAAAGTTCTCGTGCCCAAGTATCACTATCCATTAGAATACCATATGAACCAATCAAGCATTTACTTTGAAGCTCTCTGGGTATTTCCATCCCTCCATGTGGAACAGATATAAGCATTGGCAATTTGTGGTGTAATGCTTTCATGCTTATTCCTCCAATAAGAGCATTGCTAATAAGAATGATCTTTGGATCAGTTCTGCACGATTAATAGCTTCATTGGGTGTATACAATCCTTTACTGGCAGGACCAAATCCGCATATAACTGGAACAGTTTGAGGGATTTCCCCTGCAGCGGAAGCCAGTAAACTAGACTCTATTCCATATGGTATTTTCCATTCCTCACAGAGAACACTTAATCGTTTCATGAGAGGATTATTTTTTTTGCGTTGAAGAGGTGGCCGTTCTACAAGTTTTTCTACATAGGATTGAATTCCACGCGTATTATACTTGAATAATTCTTTAATTTGCTTCTCTGCATCCTGTGCTATTTCTTCCTCAAGAAAAGTAACATATATAGTTGCTTTAACACGATGTGGCAATAACACACTATATCTCTCTGAGTGAACATCGTGGATAGCTACTGTTAATCTCTGTTCAGGACGACTGATCTCTTTTAACTTTTCTGTTTTTTGAAGGAAATATGTCAAGACATCTATTTGATTGGAGCGGCTTCCAGCTCTTAAAGGATCTCCTTCGAGGATTACAGAATATTTCTTTGACCCTCTTCGTTGGTCAACAATTTTTCCACCCTCAAAACCTGGTTGTAATACAATGACTTGTTTAGCTTGCATTGCTGCTTGGCGAAGGGTTTGACTACTATAACGCATTCCTCTACCTTCATCTGAATAAAAGAGAATCCCTACTTTTTTCTTAGAAAGTGCTTTTATTCCTTTTAAGGCACTTAGAGCACTAAGTAAAGCTACTAAACCACCTCGGCTGGAAGCGATTCCTTCTCCATACAGCCATTCTTGCTCGGTCCGGAAAGGAATTGGAAAGCCGATACGGTTTCCTGGAATATCTAGAGGTAACACCAAGAGGGTACCATCTTTCAATCCGGCCTTGGTAGCCCAAGTCCAAGCCGAGCGACCATTCGTATATTCTGGGACTGTTTTTAAACCGAGCTTTTCCAATCGGTCCTCTAACTTTCTTAGGACAGTACTTAATCCAACAGGATCTTCTGTCCAACTAGGCAGATTGGTCCATATTTTTAGTTCATCCTCGATCTTGTCTCTATGATGTGTAATGGCATTGAATAGATTAATAGGTTCACTCGCAGTGTTAGGATCCGTGTTCATAAAAACGTGGGGACCAAAATAACGTTCGCAGGTTATCTCTATTAATCGATTCATCAAGGCAACGTAGTCTAAACCAGCTTTCTCTGCAGCATAAACAAAAGAGCCATTAACGCCTAAGCTTGCCATGGAATTAACTTCTAAGATATACGGGTTTCCATCGCGGTCTAATCTAAAATCAACCCTTGCGCTGTCGTAACAGCCCAAAACATTAAATGTATCAATTGCCAGTCGTTTCAATTGTTCAGTTTGTGCGTCTGTCAGAGGAGCAGGACAAACCTTTTCTACTGTTCTACCACTAATATTTACTTTATCTTCGTAAGTATAGATTTGCTGTCCTTCACCAAAGCGTAGCTCAACAGGTGGCAATGCGACAACTGGATTGTTTCCAAGCAAACCAACGTTTATTTCTCGACCTTCTATGTATTCTTCGACTAAGGTTGGAGTATGAAAGGTGTCATAAATGGTCTTTACTCCTTCTCTTAATTCTTCTTCATTGTGAACAATTCTTAATCCAAAGGAGACAGCTTCATCTTTAGGCTTAACAATGAGTGGATATTCCAAGTTATCTTTTATTTCTGAATCAGGTTTATCCATTACGGTGAATTTTGGGGTGGGTAAACCCTTTTGTATCAAAATCATCTTGGTAACGATTTTATCTAAGGCTATGGCATGTGTTTCTGGGCCTGAACCAACATATGGAATCCCTAACATTTCAAGTATCCCAGGTACATGCATATATCTGCCTTTTCCTTGTATACCATAGCTAAGGTTAAATACTAAACCAGGACGCTCTCCGGAAATAACGGTGGGCATAAATTTTTCTAACTTAGTGATAATGTTTTTGTCTCCTTCAAAGGTTTTAACTTGATGCCCTCCTGAAATCAGAGCGTCTTTTATTTTATTGATGGTTCCTAAGCCATATTTTTCTTGGCTTAATGTACCGAATAAGTTAATTACGGCTTGGCTCTCACGATTAAAAACAATAGCAATTTTCATAATCTCACTAACCTTTCTCTATTCTTGATTAATAATGCTTGGCCCTCTTGCTGTACCATCGCGTCGCGGATCAGCTACACCATAGAATAGTTCTCGTTCACTTTGGGGGAGTCTCACACCCTGTACACATCCTAGATAAAAGCTATATGCTCCTCGGTGCTTAATCTCAAAACCGGTCTGGAACAGAGCATCTAATACTTTAGGGTTAAAACGCTTTTTCTCTATAAGTAGTTGTCCTGAGTGAGAAGAATGGAATCTAGGTGCTGCAATTGCTGATGCTAAGTTCATATTATTGTCTACCAGTCTTGAAATGACCTGGGCAAGACTTGTTGAAATACGGTCACTTCCAGGACTACCAAGCAGATATTTCGGTTTCCCTTGATGGAATAATAGAGTTGGGGCCACACTACTCCACGGCCTTCTTCCGGGTAAGAGGTAGAAAGGATGTGTCATATTTTTATAGACAAAAGCGCTCATGTAGTTATTATAGAAAAATCCTAAGCCATCAGCCATAGTTTTACTGCCAAATACAAGTTCTATTGACTGGGTAAGGCCAACGGAATTTCCTTCACTATCGGATACAGATAGGTGAGTTGTTTCGCCTGAGGTGTCCGGAGGAGTGAAGTACTGGGGGAATGAAAAGTTACCAATCTGCTCAATTTGTTCCGCCAATTCTTGGGCGTAAGATTTGTCTGACATCAGTTTATTGACGGATTGTAGATAATAGTCTGGATGGATAGGCATTCTCTGCCTATCCGTCAAGGCCATACGGAAAGCTAAAGCAAAAATGATAGCTCCTGTAGGTTCTTCCGGATTAAGAACATCGGACGGAAAATTCTCTAATATATTTAATAACTGGATTAGCACTCTTCCAGCTCCTGGTGGAGGAAAGGTATGGATCTCATAGTCCCGGTAGGTATTCGTCAATACATCTCTCTCTACAGGTTGAGGGATTTGACTTAAGTCCGTGGAGGAAATGAGTCCATCTCGTCTCTCCATATCTTTGATTATCTCACTACCTATGCCTCCAAGGTAAAAATCATGCCAACCAGCTTGTGCCATCCGGATTAAACATCGAGCCAATTCTGGCTGTCTAATAATATTACCTACATCGATAGGTTGCTGATCTTTAAAATAATTTTTTAGAATCGATGGATCTTGACGCAATAGCTCTGCTTCTTGGCTGATTAAGTCGCTCTGTAACGGAGAAACCACAAAACCTTCCTCAGCAGCTATGATAGAGGGCTCTAAAACCTTAGCTAGGGATAGTTTTCCGTATTTCTCGAGCATGTAGCCTAAAGTGGCAGGTGTAGAGGGAACAGTGGTGGATTTAATACCTATTTTAATTGGTATCTTCGGTGTTTTATGTGGTTGAATTCCGTAAGGTGCTCGAGAGGAACCATCTAGAGCAAACAGTCTATTGTTCGCATTTAAATAAATTAACCCCATAGTTTGTCCGCCTAAACCTGAGGCTTGTGGTTCGGTGACTCCTAAACAAAATGCAGCGGCAACTGCGGCATCTATAGCATTTCCGCCATTCTCCAGCATCCTAACACCAGCATCTGTCGCTTGTTTAGAAGCTGTAGACACCATTCCAAAAGGACTTTCACCACTAGAAATCTTTCGCTTGCTACTTTTCATGTTATCCCTCACGTTCTATGAAACTGTATTATTAAATTATACTGAATATTTAGTGAAAGGGAAAGGGAAGGCGCGGGGATGTCTATATGACCACCGCTTCCTAGAGATGGCGCAAATATCAAAAAGGGAGTATAATTAAGCTAATGAATGATTGGAGGTAGTCACTATGGGAGATAAAAGTCCTAGAAAAAAAGAAATAAAGAAGAAGAAGGCTGAGAAGAAACCTATTACCCCAATAACTTCTTCAATAATACCAGAGAACAAGCCTAATTAATTCAATGTTGATTGAAATTATAAATCCAGCTGATAAGCTGGATTTATATATGGTTGAAGATATTAAGTAGGTCTTTTTAGTTTCAAGAATATTGCTGATATGAGATTGTTACAATAATCCTAGGAAAATAAATAGATGTTGGAAATACAAAGAGAGTGATAACGATATGATAAAAGGCAATTTCGATGAGTACGGATTAAGCGATGAGTTATTAAAAGCAATCCAGTTATTAGATTATAAAAATCCAACCAAAGTTCAGGAACAGGTGATTCCAGTTGTGTTGGAGCAGAAGGATATTATCATAAAATCTCAAACTGGAAGCGGAAAGACAGCAGCTTTTGGTGTTCCTATTTGCCAATTAATAGATTGGGAACAGAATAAACCACAAGCCTTGGTACTTACACCAACAAGGGAACTCGCGATACAAGTTAAAGAAGATCTTTTTAATATTGGCAGATTTAAAAGGCTTAAAGTATCCGTAATATATGGAAAGTCCCCTTTCTATTATCAAGAAAAAGAGCTTAAACAAAAAACACATATTGTGGTTGGAACTCCGGGACGTCTGATAGATCATATAGAAAAAGCGACCTTGGATACATCGAATATAAAATATCTTGTTATAGATGAAGCAGATGAAATGTTGAATATGGGATTTATCGAACAAATAGAAACCATCATTAACAGTTTACCGCAAAAGCGAGTGACAATTTTACTATCTGCTACCATGCCCCAGGACATAAAGGTTTTATGTAATCAATACATGAATGAACCTATATTCGTCGAAATAGAAGAACAGAATTCAACAGTGGATAGGATACATCAACAAAGATATCAAGTGGATGAAATAGATAAGATCAAACTCTTAAGAGATGTCACGATCGTAGAAAACCCAGATAGCTGCATTATTTTTTGCAATACAAAACTAAAGGTCGATGAGGTCTATGATGAGCTTTTGACCCTGAACTATACAAGTGCGAAGATTCATGGGGGTATGGAACAAAGAGACCGCTTACGTGTAATGCGTGATTTTAAACAAGGTTATTTTAGATATCTAGTTGCAACAGATGTTGCCGCCCGTGGTATAGATATTGAAGATATTACCCTTGTCATTAATTATGATATCCCCCAAGATAGGGAAAGCTATGTTCACCGGATAGGAAGAACGGGAAGAGTGGAAAAGATGGGCAAGGCGATTACGTTTGTAACCCGAGCCGAAGATAAGTTTTTAAACGATATTCATGCTTATATCAAGAAAGAGATTCCTCTTATTCAGAGACCGGACGAGGAAGTAATTTTAAATGCAAAACAAGAGTTCGGCGAGAAAATGAATACCATTCCAGAATTGAAAGAAACAAAAGGTGAACAACTAAGTACTGAAATCATGAAAATTCATGTTAATGCAGGAAAAAAAACAAGAATGAGACCCGTAGATATTGTAGGCACACTATCTAATATTGAAGGTATGACAGCAGCAGATATTGGAATTATCAATGTCCTAGATGTATCTACCTTTGTAGAAATATTAAATAATAAAGGTGAGATGGTGCTCCAAGCGTTACAAAACACACCGATAAAGGGAAGACTTCGGAAGGTGAGCAGAGTGGACAGATGAAATATCTAAGTGTGGTCAAATATTACAGAAAGAAAAGGCGGAACAAATGAGAAATTTGAGAATGACGATAGCGTATGATGGTTTTAAGTACAAAGGGTGGCAAAAACAAAAAGATACTGATCTTACTATCCAAGGTAAGATAGAAGCTGTATTATCCAAAATGACTGGTGAAGAGGTACTTGTAGTGGGTTGTGGCAGGACAGATGCCGGTGTACATGCAGAAAATTATATTGCAAATTTCCATACTAAATGTGACTTTAAAACCAAAAAGATATTAGATTACCTATATGAGTTTTTGCCTGAAGATATTGTGGTGAAATCTATGGATGAGGTATCTGAAAGATTCCATGCCAGATATAATGTAAAAGCAAAAACCTATGTCTATACTATTAATAATAATAAATATAGAGATGTGTTTAAACGAAAGTATACGTACCACCTTGCAGACAAATTAAATTTAGAGGAAATGAGAATTGCTTCCGAAGTTTTGGTTGGTAGTCATGATTTCCAGAGTTTCACGAATGGGAAAGGCGATAAATCTACGGTTAGAACCATCAACCATATCAATATTGTAGAAAAGGATAAGTTTATAGAAATCGAGATTAACGGAAATGGATTCTTATGGAATATGGTTAGAATTATTGTAGGAACATTGATAGAAGTAGGGAAGGGAAGTCTTACACCTGCAGATGTCGAACGAATATTGAATGAACAGAAAAGATGGGAAGCTGGGCCGTTGGCACAAGCAAAAGGTTTAATTTTGAAAGATGTTCAGTACTAAGGATTTAAATTAGAACCTACTCATCAAGAATAACCACAGATTGAATGCATTTTTCATCTTTCTTGTGGTTATTTTTTCATTGTGGTTAAAACTATTTACGGGATTGAGTTTTAATAAACAGAAGTGAAAAATTAATAATTAGGATTAAGATTGAAGGAATTAATATATTTAAAATAGAATAGAATCTTATAATTAAATATTTAGACGGGAGAGGGTTATATGGCAAGAGCTCACGAAATAGAATACAAACTACATGGTGACGATATGCAGTTTGTAGAAATCGAATTTGATCCTGGTGAAAGCGTGATTGCCGAGGCAGGTGGTCTTATGTACATGGAATCAGGTATTGAAATGGAGTCAATTTTTGGGGACGGATCCGATCAAGATGGAGGCGGTCTAGTAGGAAAACTGTTTGGTGCCGGCAAACGACTTGTTACTGGAGAAAGTCTATTTATGACGCTATTCACCAATACCGGGAATCAAAAAAGCCACGCTTCTTTTGCGGCTCCATATCCAGGAAAAATCATACCTATTAATCTAAGTGAGTGCGATGGTAAGTTTATCTGCCAAAAAGATGCTTTCCTCTGTGCTGCCAAAGGAGTTTCTATCGGGATTGAGTTCAGTAAAAAACTAGGTAGAGGGTTCTTCGGTGGTGAAGGTTTTATCATGCAAAAGCTAGAGGGGGACGGATTGGCCTTTATTCATGCTGGGGGAACCATCATAGAAAAGACTCTTAATCATGGAGATACTTTAAGAGTTGATACAGGTTGTTTAGTCGGAATGACCAGTAACGTCAACTATGATATTCAATTTGTTGGTGGTATCAAATCAGCAGTATTCGGTGGTGAAGGGCTCTTCTTTGCAACAGTATCAGGACCCGGTAAGGTCTGGTTACAATCCCTTCCATTCAGTAGACTCGCAGATAAGATTATCTCCTCAGCTCCTAAAGCTGGCGGATCTCAAAAAGGAGAAGGCAGTGTGTTGGGGAATTTCGGTAGTATGTTCGATGGGAAATAATCCTTAATTGGTGTCAAGTATATGAGACCATATAGAAAGCCGTCACATAAAAATGTGACGGCTTTCACATTGCACTAAAATTACTTTTTCAAAGCTTTGATTTCTTCTTCTACTTCATCGGCACCTTCTCGATAGAATTTTTCTTCATCGGGATCTAACTCTTTTAATAGTCTAAGAAATTCCCCTGCATGAACCCTTTCTTCATCAGCAATATCTTTTAATACTTCAACTGCTAATTCATTATCTGTTGATTCTGCTAATTGCATATACAATTGGATAGCTTCATATTCTGCTGCAACCATGAATCTAATTGCTCTGATTAATTCCTGATTAGTCAGCATACGGTCTTTCGCAAGTCCAGAAAAAGAATTACCAAAATCAGGCATTGTTTCCCCTCCCATTTTCTAATATTGATAATAATTATAACGCTATAGGACAAAAGACACAAATCTTTACCTATATCGAAAGATCCGTTATTCATAATACATAAAGCTTACTGATAGAAGCTTCACTTTACTATACTTTATGTTATACTGTTATATAATAATTTGAAACACGTAGAATGGAGAGAGGGAAACAGATGAGAATTGAGACTAAATGTTTGCATGAAGGTTACCATCCTCAAAATGGAGAACCCCGAGTATTACCGATTTATCAGAGCACGACCTTTACTTATGACTCTACGGAGCATATCGGTCAGCTTTTCGATCTAAAAGCAGCTGGGCATATGTACTCTCGTATATCTAATCCTACCGTTAGTGCTGTGGAAGAAAAAATTTCAGCGTTGGAAGGAGGAGTCGGTGCTCTCTGTACAACTTCTGGCCAAGCAGCTTCTTTGATTAGTCTTATGAATATCATGAAGGCAGGAGATCATTTTATTTGTGGATCAAAAGTCTACGGAGGGACGATTAATCTTTTTGCAGTCACTTTAAAAAAGTTTGGTATAGAGTGTACCTTTGTTGATCAGGATGCTTCTGAGGAGGATATACAACAGTATATTAAACCAAATACGAAAGCAGTGTTTGGAGAAGTTATCGCCAACCCGGCTATGACCGTCCTTGATATTGAAAAGTTTGCAAATATCGCACATAAAAATCAAGTTCCACTTATAATAGATAATACTTTCCCAACACCGATTCTTTGTCGACCATTTGAATTCGGGGCCGATATTGTAATTCATTCGACTACCAAATATATGGATGGACATGCTATCCAAGTCGGTGGTGTGATTGTGGATAGCGGTAAATTTGATTGGAGTAATGGTAAATTCCCTGAATTCACGGAGCCGGATAGTTCTTATCATGGGGTAGTTTATACGAAAGACTTCGGCGAAGCCGCCTACATCACCAAAGCAAGAGTTCAACTGATAAGAGACTTGGGGACATATCCCTCAGCTAATGCGGCATTTCTCCTTAATCTTGGACTTGAGACTCTTCCGATTAGGATGGAAAGACACTGTGCTAATGCGGAGAAAGTAGCTGATTACTTAACTCAATCAGAGAAAGTTGAGTTCGTGAACTATCCTTCTCTGAAAGGAAGTCCATATTATGAGTTGAGTAAAAAGTATTTGCCCTTGGGCTGTAGTGGAGTACTATCCTTTTCCATCAAAGGTAGCAGAGAAGATGCAGTTAAATTTATAGATGGTTTGAATCTTGCTTCCAATGTTGTGCATGTAGCCGATATACGTACCTTGGTGATTCATCCGGCAAGTTCAACCCACCGCCAGCTTACAGACCAGCAATTGTCCGCAGCAGGAATAACTCCTGGACTCATTCGGCTTTCGGTAGGACTGGAGAACATTGATGACATTATTGAAGATATAGAACAAGCACTAGCAAACGTTTAAGGTTAAGCTAAATAAATATTAGACCAGGTGGCATTAGGCCATCTGGTCTGTTTATTAAATGATATTATCATCTCAAGAACAAGTGTACGTTAAATTTCAGGAAGTAGAAGGTGTCGGAAAGATATTTAATATTTGCCAGTCGTGTAGCTTATGTTATAGTTGTATCAGCAAATGGAGAAGGATATCGGGGAGGTACATCAATGGTTGGAATTAAAGAATTTTTAGTTAATGCAAGTGTACTGGTCTCGATTATATATGTTTCAAGTCTTTTACATAAGTATACACTTACTAACTTAGATCCAAGGATCAAACAAATACTTTTTATAGTCATGTCTATCTTTGCTGGATGGTGTTCAATGTTTTTCGGAATCCATTTAAGTGACTCTGTTATTTTTGATCTGCGGTTTATCCCAGTGATTATCAGTGTGCTATTTAGTGGAAGTGCTATTAGTATTTTTCTTATCGCATCAGGTATCGGATTTGCAAGATTGTACTTTGGAATTAGTGCAGCAGCTATGGCAGGCTTGATAAATCTGGTAATACTAGGGCTAGTTGGAGTAATCCTTTTCTATACTTTAAGAAATACAAATTTTATCAAAAAAATGTTAGTTTCGGTTATTATTATTAATGTTTTCAATGTAATCAATATTGCAGTGTGGGGAGTCATTCCTGCTGTTACGTATTTGTACGGTATTGTACCTATTGCTTTACCAGCAAGTATAGTTTTTAGTGTCCTATTAATTTGGATGATTAAAGATTTACAAAGTGAATTCTTTAATAAAATGGATTTGCTCAATAAAGCAAATAAAGATCCTCTTACTCAATTATATAACAAAAGAGCTTTTCAATTGATTTTTAACAAATTGATTTATTTGCCTGATAGAAGTAGTTATCCGATAGCAGCAGCTTTTATAGATATCGACAACTTTAAACAGGTTAACGATACCTATGGTCATCTAAAGGCGGATATTGTATTGCAGAGAGTCGGACAAAGAATTAGTAGTATAGTTAGATATACTGATATAGTTGCACGCTATGGTGGAGATGAATTTGTTATAATTATGTCCAACTGTAACAAAGAAATGGCTACTTCCAGAATGGAAGAACTACGTAGACAATTTGAAGTTGAAGCTATAGTAATCAACAACCAAGAAGTATTTGTTACACTTTCGATAGGTGTTACAGTCAGCCCGCCTATTGATGTAAAAAAAATACTAGAAGTTGCTGATCGGGCTGTTTATCAAGCTAAGAAGGATGGACGTAACAAAGTTGTATCTATTAGCTAACTAGGTTAGATATTCTCAATTTGCCAGTCGATAGCTTCCTTGCCTATAGAGGTAAGGAAGCTATTAGTGTTAGAAAAAGGGTTACTTCCGATGAAACCTCTATGAGCAGATAATGGGCTAGGGTGAACTGATTTTATTATGTAGTGTTTGGAATTATTTATTATCCTAAGTTTGGACTGAGCATTTTTCCCCCATAGTATGAAAACAATTGGTTCCTCTCTATCGTTTAACAAAGAGATTATCTTATCAGTAAAGTGTTCCCAGCCTATAGTTTTATGAGAGTCCGCTTGGCCTGATCTAACAGTTAATGAGGTATTAAGCAACATAACCCCTTGGTCAGCCCATTTCTTTAAGTAGCCATTATTAGGAATATAACATCCTAAATCATTGTTAAGTTCTTTGAAGATATTCACAAGAGAAGGAGGAGCAGGCACACCAGGTTTCACAGAAAAACTCAAACCATGTGCTTGGTTAGGGCCATGGTAGGGGTCTTGCCCTAAAATAACTACTTTTACATCCTTGTACGGTGTGTAATGCAAAGCATTAAATATATCATATTTATCCGGATATACCGTTTTATCTTTATATTCATAAATCAAAAACTCTCGTAGTTTTAAGTAGTAGTCTGTATTGAATTCGTCTTTTAATAAATCATGCCAATCATTTTTAAATATTTGCATATAATCACCCTAAATCGTTATACCATAAATTCTGCAAAAATTGAATAAGAAATTTTGCTAACAAGTACTAGTGAGCGTATCTGTCGGCACGTATAACTGATGGAGTTTATAAAAGAAATAGGTTAGAATAAGTAAAAAGGTACATATTTTAAGAGGGAATATACTGCATATTTAAATATTTAAAATATTTATGACCTCACGGAGTATTTTCCAAGAACTCTAGAAGGAGAAATTCTCATGAAGAAATTAATTATTATTGGGGCAGGAATTGCCGGATTGACTACTGGGATCTACGGAAAACTGAACGGTTTTGAAACAGAGATTTATGAAATGCACTCTCAACCTGGGGGAGAATGTACGGGATGGAAAAGAAAAGAATACTATTTTGATGGTTGTATTCACTGGTTAATGGGAAGTAAAGTTGGAAGTCCTCTGAATAAGATTTGGAGAGAAGTCGGAGCTCTAGATGATACAGTAAAGATAATTAATCACGACTTTTTCTATAGCTATGAGGAAGATGGTAAAGTTGTCTATTTATATAGAGATACTACAAAATTAAAAACACATCTTAACGAGGTTGCACCTGAAGATAGTGAGATGATTACTTACTTGTGCAAAGCAATTGAAGCTTCAAAAAGTGTAGGAATACCCACTGAAAAGCCTCTTGATTTGCTGAATTCTTTTGATGTTATAAAAATGTTGATTAAGATGCAGCCTGCAATCAAGTACGTACCAAAGCTTGAAAAGATGAGTATTCAGGAATTTGCAGATCAGTTTAAATCCCCAATTCTGAAGAATGCACTCACCATGCTTATTCCTCCGTACTTCAAAGCTACTGCTCTTGTGGCTACTATTGCTTCAATGGCTGGCGGTGATTCCGGTTGGCCTGAGGGAGGTTCCCTTGCCTTGGCCAAGCGTGTAGAAGCCAAGTATAAGTCATTAGAAGGAGAGGTGTTTTACAACTCTAAAGTGAAAAAAATACTTGTCGAAGATGGGAAAGCAAAAGGAATATTACTAGAAGACGGAACAGAGAGGTTTGCCGATTATGTGATTTCAACAGCAGATGGCCACACTACGCTATTTGAGATGCTGGAAGGAAAATACCTCGATGATAATTTGAAGTCTCTCTATACGGATTCGGAAACCTATCCTGTTTACACCACTGTGCAGGTATCCTTAGGGGCTAATTGTGATTTGTCCAAATATCCCCACACGCGTTATATAACAATCCCATCCGAGATTGATGGGGGCGGCAAAGCAAATAAGCAGATAGGTTTTCGACATTACTGTTTTGATAAAACACTTATGCCAGAAGGGAAATCTGCACTTATCACATTGTTGCCTGCAGATTTCAATTGGTGGGAGGAAAAATATTCTGATTCAGAGTCATATAAGAGTGAGAAAGAACGTATTGCCAATGAAATTAAAGCAACCGCTGAGCAGTATTATCCAGAACTAAAACATAATATAGAGCCCATAGACGTAGCAACACCTATGACCTATGTGCGCTATTGTAATGCTTGGCAAGGAGCCTGGATGGCATGGGCAACCACTCCTAAAGGGAAGGTTCAGTATATACCGGGCTATTTACCGGGTCTAGAACATTTTTACCTTGCTGGACAGTGGACACTTCTTCCGGGAGGACTACCGACAGCTGTCTTAACAGGTCGTTGGGTTATACAACGAATATGTAAATGGGACAGAAGGAAGTTTAAGCGTAGTTAAGATTATTAGTTGAATTGTAAAACGTCGGATAGATGAGGAAGACCTCTACTGTCCGACATTTTTTTGTTGACACAAGAGACAGGCACAGTGGAAGTACTATTTAACTCGGACTAGATGCTACCGAATGTTTTCCTTTAAAGAAAACATTCTTATGTTTATGGATAAACCAGAGAGAAAGTAAAAACGATAGTAAATCAGATATAGGAAAGGCCAACCAGACTCCCGTTAGTCCAAACATTAAGGGAAGAGTTAGTAACATGGGAATTAAAAAGAATATTTGTCTAGACATGGATAAGACAAATGCTGCTCTTGCTTTGCCTAAAGCCTGAAAAACTCCGCCAGAAACCATTTGGAGACCGATGGTCATGGAAAGGGCAAACATTATTCTAAGAGCGCTTATTCCCATTTCAATAGCTTGGATATCATCGGTGAAAATCAACATAAATGACTTTGGAAAGGCCATGATCATTACAAAGGCAAATGTAGCTATTATTGTGGAAGCTTTTATTCCTAGTCTGATTGATTCACTTACCCTTTGGTTCAGATTGGCACCGAAATTATATCCTACAATTGGTAAGAGTCCTTGAACAACACCCATAATCGGCATTAGGGTGAACATAAGTACCTTATGAATGATACCAAATACAGCAACTGCTAGGTCTCCGCTATAAAATACCAGCATGTGGTTAGCAACGATGAACATTATACTAGCTGCTGCTTGGTGGACAAAGGCTGATGAGCCTATGGCAGCGATCTGTCTCATGATAAATAACCTGGGTATAAGGTGAACAGCTTTCAATGATAAGCTGCTTTTTCCTTTGAGAAAGTAAAATACCAAATAAAAAGAGGTAAAAGCTTGAGCTAAGACTGTCCCTAGAGCGGAACCTCTTATGCCAAGGTCCAAAACAAATACCAAAAACGAGGTGAAAATTACATTTAATACTGCCGAGATAACCATTGTCATCATAGCAGTTTTAGCGTTACCCTCTGAGCGGACAATATTATTCATGGAGAAACCGAACGCAAAAAAGACTGTGCCGTAGAGAATAATCCCTAGATAGTCTTGGGCCAGAGGTAAAATGGTTGGGCTAGATCCAAAAAGGATAAGAATTGGTGTCAATAAGCTTAAACCTAGAACTGCACCAAGGATACTAATAATTAAGACCAGGCTTATTACATTTCCGAATACATGATTGGCTGATTCTATTTTATTAGCCCCTAGCATTCTTGATATTACTGAAGCCCCTCCAATACCTATCGCGCCTGCTAAGGCCATCATAATCATTTGTACGGGAAAAGCGATTGATACCGCAGCAACTCCAAGAGTTCCTACTGCTCTAGAAATAATAATGGTATCAACAACATTATAGGAGGCCATTACAAACATACCTATCATGGCTGGGAATGCTAAGCTGCTTAATAATTTTGGTATAGGCTCTTTCCCCAGTCTCTCACTTTGCGGTTTCATATGTCGTCCTTCTTTCGAGAATTAAGTTAGTTAATATTATCGATATTTATTGATATAGTCTGTTGCATTTTCCGTCATTTTTGCTAATATACAGAAGGCTTTTTCTATCTCGCTTTCTTCCATATCAGTACTTAAAATGTCGGTCCATTTTTTAAGAATTGAATATAATTGAGGCTCAAAATCTTTGGCCTTTTGTGTTAAATAAATCTCATTAGTTCGTAAGTTAGCTTTTTTTGGCTTTCTATAAAGATAGCTAGCCTTTTCTAATTTTTCAACTGCTCGAGCTGTTGTACCTTTATCAATATTTAAAGTCTGCGCCAACTCTTCTTGAGATAATCCCTCTTTTTTATATAACGTTACTAAAAACAAGAATTGCCCCTTACCAATATTATAGGGTTCCAATTCTTTATATATATATATTTGACCATAGCGATAAAGTAGAGAAATCCATTTCCCTAGAGATGCACTCGACACCTAATAAACACCTCCAATTGGTTGCATATGCAACAATACCAACATGAATTATAATAAATCATGGTTTGGTTGTCAATGCAACAAACGGTTGTATTTTGGATTATGTCATTGACCGTCCCAAATAATTAACCTTGAATATCTCGATTATTGTATCCTATAAATCCAATCACAATTAACACGAGTGATATAGCAGTAATCACTGAAATTGTGGTGAAATCTATAATTTCAATTGGTACTTTTGGAATATGTAACTGGTAAACTAAAATGGATGGATTTCGGCAGATAAAAATGGATGTTTTTCTACCAATAATACTTTCCTGTCTGGTACACTATTCCAGACAGGAGGGGGAATATGACGGGGTGGAAAATGTACAACCAAATTCATCA